>NZ_JBFAXK010000021.1:0-3790 GCF_040680715.1 Nocardia sp. NPDC051981
AAAGGCGCAGAACGCTACCACTGCGCAGGGATCCCGTGGCTGTTGTGCCTCCCGAATCGATCATCCCGACGAAACGTCCGCTATTGCCGCATACCACGCTGACCGAACCGGCCAGCCCGCAGCGCGGGCGGAAACGACTGAGCCCCCACCCGGACGCCGGATGGGGGCTCAGCAGAGTCTCTACCTGCAGCGATACACACGCTGCTCTATTTCTTCGCAGGAGTTCAGACGTTGAAGCGGAACTCGACCAGATCCCGAGGTAGAATAACCTTATGCCTCGTCCTAGTCCGGCGCCGCTCCGCTTGGCAAAGTACTTGCGAATCTCCAAGGCTGACCAGGACGACTACGACGCGATCGATCGACAGGATGAGGATCTGGACGAACGAATCGCGGACATCGGTGGCCAGGTGGTCGCGACGTACACCGATCACAGCAAGAGTGCCTACGAGCGATACGCCAAGCGACCTGATTACGATCGCATGTTCGCTGATTACAAGGCAGGCATGTTCGATGGGATCGCTTGCTGGGAGATCGACCGATTCACTCGCATTCCAGCACAGCTGGAGGAGTGGATCGAACTCGGCGAGATCGTAGGCGCCGTGATCGTCACTATCGAAGAAACCTACGATCTACGAACTGAGTCCGGCCGGTCCAAGGCCAGAGATCGCGCTAACGCTGCGCGCCGCGAGATGGAGTTGAAAAGCAAGCGGCAGAAGCGGGCCAACCGCCAGCGTGCCGCAAAAGGCCGTCCGCCCAAGGGAGTACGCGCAACCGGCTACACGCTGGATGGCGCGATCGTCGCTGACGAGGCCGCGGTGATCGAAGCGATCTTCACGTCGTTCGATGCCGGGACCTCTCTTCGGGGAATCTGCGCGGCCCTGTCCGGGATCTGCCCCGAGGACGAGCCCGACCGGGACATCCCCGCCAATGTTCCCGCATTTCCTCGCCGCGATGGGACCGACAAGCCGTGGCACCCGTCGACCGTGTATGGCATTCTCCGGAATCCGCGATACGCAGGATGGTCTGTGCACACCCCCAAACGCCCAAAGCTGTCTGCGAAGATTAAGGCCGAAGTCGGCAATCGGCTTGAGAATCAGGGACCTCATCGGCCCCAAATTGCGCGGGACACAGCAGGTTTGCCCGTGCAGGGAGATTGGGAAGCGATCGTGTCCGATGCGTTGTTCTTGAGAGTGCAGCAACGGCTGGACGAGCCGGAGCGTGCGACCAATCGTCAAGGAACCGACCGGAAGCACCTCGGCAGCGGGCTCTACCGCTGCGGTGTGTGCCCCCGAGAGAACGCACTAAAGGTCAAGGCTCACAACACGCGGTACAGATGCGCTGGGCATGTGATGCGGACTCGCGCACAGATCGATCAAATGGTCGTCGAGTACATCACGCAACGCCTCGGCAAGGCTGACCTTGCGGCGCTGCTTATTGAGCCTGATGAAGGCCGCGCCGCCGAACTTGCCCGACAGGAACGGATCTGGCACGACAAGGTCAAACGCGCCCGGGCCGACTACAAAGCCGAGTTGATCGATGGGGGCCTGTACTCCGAGATCAAGACCAAGGCGGACACCGAACTCAATCGCCTTCAGGCCGAACGACTCACCTTGACGGCTGGAGCTACCGCATCGTCGATCCTGCACGCCGCGTCGCCTGTGATCGCATTCCAAACCGCCGACCTCGCGAGTAAGCGAGCGGTGATCGACCTTCTCTGCGACGTCTACCTTCTGCCAGCACCGCGGGGGCGGAAGACGTTCGACCCGTCATCCGTCCTGATTGTGCCGAAGTGACACAGCATGATGGGTACCGGCTCAATCTGGCAGATTACAGCGGCGGCATAGCGGCAAGGGCTGACCGCAGGGAGTCCACGAGGTCGGCGGCCTGCGGGCTGGTGGCTGCAATGGCGTCCGCTGTGTCTGAGATCTGCTGACCGAGCGCGCTCATCGGCGGAAGCACCGGCGTCTGGACTTCGACCAGCGGCTGCGGGTCGGCGGGCTTCGGGACATCCACTCCGCCGCCGATCACATCCGCGCCCGTGCCGCCGATCACGGCCCCAACCGGGGCGCCCACCGCGACGGCTGGAGCCGCGGCGATGACCGCACCCGCCATGCACCCCACAGGCATGCCTACCGCTGCGCCGAGTACAGAGGCCGCGCCTGCGGTCGGGACGCCGGCGGCGATGCCACCGGCGACGCCACCCGCGACCATGCCCACCCCACACCCCGCCAGCGACAGAGGTGCCAGCGAGATCGCACCGACGTAGGCACCGACCCCTGCACCGACCAGCGTGGACGCGGCACGCCGGTCGGACTCCTCGCGGGAGTAGCCCATCCCGTCGTAGGCGGCGGCGATCTGCCACTCCGCGTAGTCGAGATAGCTCTGGGCCTTGTCGCGGGTCTTCACGTCAACCCAGTCCGGCAACTCGACCGTGGTCTTCCCCGCGCGCAGCAAGCGCGGGTTCGCCGGAATAGCCTCCGGCGCAGCGGGCTCGGGCTGGTCGTCCTGCGGCTGCTGCACCACGGTGTCGACCTGCGGGGTGGTCTGCTGCTGTGGTCTGGGTCGGTTCGGCGGCGCGGGCGGATCGGGGACATAGTCGGCCAAACTCGGTGCAGCTGGTGGCGCTGGCACGGTGCTGATTCCCGGCTGCCCTTCCCCGGGCACTGCCAGACCAGGCTGTCCTGGGGCCGCCAGCGCCACACCGTGGCCGGTCGCCAGCAGAAGTGGAAGCATCGATAGAGCAGCGTATCGGCGCGTCATAGTTTGTCCCCCAAACACTGTCGCGCGGTGATCATCTCCGTGGCGAGCCTATTGCCGGGCCATCCGGAGTGCGTCCCGCGCGCGCTGAAAGGCACGTCCTGTCACATGCTGGCACTGACCGACTCACTCATCCGAAACCCATGCGGGCACTTGCCGCAAGTCGCCATTGTTGCTGCGCCGCAACGTCTTTCACCTGCTTAAGTGGGTGAAAAGCGATAGAATGGAGTCATCTCCCGCGACCAGTTCCCGGTCCCCTCTTATGCGGAGAATCCCCTTGTTCCGGAGGTTCAAATGCCCATCGGCGGCCCTTTGGCCACAGCAATCGATCAGGTGTGGGACAGCATCCGCACACGTCACCCCGACGTCCCTGAAGCGGTCGTGTCCATCGCGTCGGGCTCGACCGGGCGCGGGCGCAGCATGCGGCGCGGGCACTTCGGGCCGGACCGCTGGGAACACCGCGGCCAGTGGCTACCCGAGTTGTTCATCGGCGCCGAGGGCCTCGCCGGCGGCGCCCACGACGTGCTCGCTACCCTGCTGCACGAAGCGGTCCATGGGATCGCGCTCACCCGAGATATCAACGCCGCCAGCGACAACGGCCGCTATCACAATAAGAAGTTCAAACAGCTCGCCGAGGAAATCGGCCTCGCCGCGGCCCGCCATCCCCACTCGGGATGGTCGCTGACCACCCTGTCCGACACCACCACGGCCGGTTACCAGCGCGAAATCGCGATCCTCGACCGCGCCATCGTTGCCCATCGCCGACCCGAGCACACCGCCGAAGACACCGACGCCGCCACCGAGGCCGACGAGACCGACGACGAAGACCCTGAAGACACCACCACCGCCGAACCTGATCGCAACGGTCAGCCGATGATCTGCCAGTGCCAACCGCCCCGCCGGATTCGGGCACACAAAAAGATCATCGCCGCCGGACCCATCCTCTGCGGGGTCTGTCAGGAACCGTTCAGCCTCTAGCCAATTCCTTCGTTGTGGTCCCGAAGAGTCTCCCCGCGTAAGAGGCGACGCGCGT
>NZ_JBFAXK010000021.1:3888-149507 GCF_040680715.1 Nocardia sp. NPDC051981
GTTCCCCGCGTAAGAGGCGACGCGCGTTCCCCGCGTAAGAGGCGACGCGCGTTCCCCGCGTAAGAGGCGACGCGCGTTCCCCGCGTAAGAGGCGACGCGCGTTCCCCGCGTAAGAGGCGACCCTCTCGTTGTGGTCCAACGCGAATAGTTCCCCGTGCTCGACGTGATATCGCGTACGCAACGCTCCCCCTTGTGGTCCCGACTCCCGACGCGCCCAGCTCTCCCAACGCAACGTGCCATGCCAAGCCCTCCCCTTGTGGTCCCCCTCCCTTGTGGTCTCTCCCCCTTGTGGTCCTTGATCTCTCTTCTCTCTTCCTTGATCTTCTGCTCTCAACTGTTTGGTGGTGGTTTGTCTGCTGCCCGATCCGCACTATCTTCAGCGAAGCGGGAGATAGTGCGGATCGGGCAGCAGACGGACCACCACCAAACCCACAGGTCAAGGCGATTTCGTATCGCACTTTCATCGCAACGCTTGTGTGCATTCATTCCGCATCCAGTGTGCATTCATTCCGCATTCGTTCCGAATCGAAAACCGGTGCCAGACATAGCGAAAGGCCCGTCCAGCGGAGTGCTGGACGGGCCTTGGTGATTCGAGGGGGCGGCTACTGTCGCCGCGGTGGGTACTGGTCCCAGGTCACGCCGTCGAGGTCGCGGCCGTTCTGTTTGGGGGTGCGCCCGCCCCACTGCTTGAAGAAGAACGCGACCCCGGCAGCGACGCTCTGATCGCAGAGGGCACGGACCCAATCCGGGCGCATCGGCCGGGCCTCGGGGCCGGACTCCCCGCCGACGATGGCCCAGTCGATCCCGGTCAAGTCCAGGTTCGGTAGCGGCCCTAGCAGCGGCTCGCACGACAGGAATCGCACCGCGGCTGGTGTCTTGCGCAGTTCGTCTGCCCGCCAGCAGTATTCGTCGGACTCGATAGAGGTTCCGATCCAGACGTTCGGCAGAGGCCACCGGCTGTCGCGGGCGCCGGCGGTGTCCGGCGGGTCGGTGGCGTTGGCGCGACCGGCCGCGGCTTCGGCGACCTGGTCCTGGAATTGGTTGTCGGACAGGATTTTCGCGAGGCGTCCGGGGCGTTTCGTCAGGATCTGGAACGTGTGCTGGTGGGCGGTGGCCATGACGCCGAAGATCTCGGCCAGGAACTCGCGGGGGACACGGGCGTGGCCGAGGTCGCTCATGCTATTGACGAACACCAGCCGCGGGCGGCGCCAGCGCAGGGGCTCGGTCAGTGCTTGCTGGTGCAGGGTGAGGCCGAATCCGGGTCCGCTGGTGCGGGGGTGCCCGTCGGTCTGGTATTTCGCCGATCCCATGGCGCGTAGCCGTTTGGCCATGGTCAAGGCGTAGCAGTGGTCGCAGCCGGGGCTGATGCGGTCACAGCCGGTGGTGGGGTTCCAGGTGGTTTCGGTCCATTCGATTCCGGTGGTCCGGACGGTGGCATTCATGATCCATCTCGTTCTTCGCAGGGTTGGCGGGTGCTGTGGGTGTGCTAGCGGCGTATGGGTGGGGGTCAGCGGATGAGGTGGAGTGTCGCCCCTGGTCCGTCGCTGTCGCCGTCGGTGTCGCCGCGTTCGGCTTTGAGCCGCTTGACGACCTTGCCCACGTAGCCGTACGACAGTCCGGTCGCCGCGGCGATATCGCGCAGACTGGCGTCGGCCGAATGCATCGCCCAGATGGTCGCGTCGCGGTCCTCGGGAGAAACCGCCGTGTCCTCGGCGGGATCGGGGATGTGTCCTGTGCTGTGTCCTGGATGCACTGAGGACACAGCGGCTGTGTCCTGGGTGTGTCCTGTGGCAGGCGATGACACACCCGGGGACACGGTGGTGTGTCCTGAGGACACAGCAGGCGACAACGCTCCAAAATCCTCGAAATCCGTTGCGGGAGCGGTTCGCTCGGCGATCCCTGCGCGAGGTGTGGTCTTGAGTGCCTGGCCGAGTACCTCGATCAGGATTGTCAGCCCGTGCATGACGGCCATGGCCGCGATCGGCGCTGCACCTGCCACGATCGCTGCCGCCCAGCCCTTGAGGGTGCGTTCGGGCGACAACAACCAGGCGTGTGCGCCGTTGCCGACCAGGCTGACCAGCTCCGACATTGCGAGCATCCACCAGAAGAACGCGCGCTGACCCGGCTCGATGGTCGCGCCGTCCTTCTCGCGGCGTTTCAGCACGACCAGCGCGATAGCTGCCTGGATCAGCGGGCCGTCCACGATGACCGGGGCGCCCCACGCCAGCCACGACGTGATGCCTGCGGCCTGCGCGAGCCCGTGCAGGGCGATAGCCGACCATCCGCTCGCGGCGGTCAACACCGAAATCACTGCGATCAGAGCCGCGGTCTCGACATGATCGCGGGCGGGCCGGTTCCGACCCGGTGTGTCCTCGGCTGTGTCCTGGAATCGGTTCGGTGTGTCCTCCGCTCGGGCGGGTGTGTCCTGGCGGGCGGTGCCCGTGTCCTGCTGCGCGCCAGCCGGGACGGAAGGACACAGGGTGGGGTCGACGTCCTCGGCCGAGGACACGGCGGGCGGGTGGTCGGCGGTGACACGGTGCTGCGGGTCGGGGCTGGTGTCGGTGGCGGTCATGGCGTGGTCCCTCCTCTTGTGGTCGTCGCCGGGTCCGGGTGGGTGTGACCGTGGGGCGCAACAGTGCGCCCCACGGTCGATCCGGCGGCGTTGCCGGTCACTTGCCGCCGTGCACCGTGGCGGGGGTGTAGGCGGCGGTGTAGAGGCGGGCCTTGTCGTTGTCGGGGTCGGGGCCGGTGTAGGTGACCGACAAGGTCGCGCCGACATCGAAACTGGAGGCGCCAGCGGTGGCCATCGCCTGTCCGATCGCCTGTTCCATCCGGCTGGTCGGGTACAGATTCCGTGCCCCGACCGGGGTTTCGAGGGTGATGAACATCTGCATGATGGTGTTGCCGTAGCGGTCCTTGGCGACCTCGCCGGGGGCGCCGTCGAACTTCAGCTTGGGCTGCTCACCGATGTCGGTGATCCGCCCGTACACGGTGGTGCCGGGCGTGGTGTTCTTGGCGAACGCGGACGGGATCTTGTTGGCGGCCTTGATGAATCGCTGACCGAAGTTGGTGGCGGACATGGCTGGATATCTCCTCTGTGATTGAAGGTTCGGTGAGGTCAGCGGCTGCGAGTGCGCTGCTGCTGTTGTGGTTGGCGGTAGTGGCGGTCGAGGTAGGGCACCATCTCCAGGTCCTCGAAGCCGTGGCCGGCGTCGAGGTGGTCGGACAGGTCCTTGCCCGCGGCGGCTTGGAGCACCCGGACTTCTCCGACATGGCCGTGCAGGGTGTGCGCGACCTTGGCGGCGTGCAGGTAGCCAGGGCGGTCGCGGTCGGCGACAACGATCACCCGCCCCGCCCCGTGCAGCCATTTCGCGTGCTCATGGGTCCAGCTGCCGGTGCCCATGGCGTTGCAGGTGGCGATCTGCCCGGCCTCGAACGCGCGGGTGACGTCTTTCTCGCCCTCGCACACGTAGATCTCCCGGCCGCTGTGGACGGCGTCGAGGACTTCGGGCAGCCGGTAGGGCAGCGGCGCGAAACCGGTGTGTTCCCAGTCGTTTCCGTTCCACCGGGCTTGGGTGAACGACTTCCTGTCTCCCAATTCGTGTGGGGTCGAGCGGCGGGTGACCGCGCCTTCGATGCGCCCATCGGGCTGCCGATAGACGTAGGTGCACACGTTCTGCGTCGGCCCGATCGCTTCACCGAGATCGGGTTTCGACGGGATCGGCAACCGCGCGTAGTCGATGGCCTTGTCCACCAACGACACTCGCTGCTGCTGTTCCTGCTGGGCTCGGGATTGCGGGCGGCGTTGCCCGCGCTGGTGGGGCTGGTGGGGCTGGTTGGGGTTGCGTTCGGGTAGTCGGTCCCACATGTCCCGCACGCGGAGCCCGACCTTGTCGAGGACGTCCTTGTCGTCACAGCGGGCGAAGCAACGGACGATTGTCTTTCCCTGGGCGGGGTCGTAGCGCACCCCAAGCGAGGGATTGTGGTGCTTGCCGTCGGCCTCGTGGACCGGGCACAGGAACACTGTCCACCGTGCCCGGTCCCGGCCCGGCCCCATCGTGGCGGTCAAGGCAGCAGTGATCAGCTGCCACGAACGCCCCTGAGCCGGATCATGATTCATGACTGATCAGCGCTCCCGCTGCACCTGACGGCGCTGCGCGCGCGTCAGCCGAGCCAGCGGTGACGGCCGGCCCGCGGCTGTCACTCGCACTGCATCCCAATCGATGTCGGGATGGGCCGCCAATGCGTCGAGGTCGGCGGCCCGGTACAGCGCGACATTCGGCGCCTGGCTGCGGCGTTGCCAGCTGGAGCGGCCGTGTTTGACCGGTTCCAGCCACGCCGCTGTGACCAGGTGCCGCAGGTCACTGGCGCGGACCCGCAGATACTCGGCGGCCTCGTCGAGGGTGTAGAGACGACCGCGCACCGCTGCCGCCTCCAGCGCCGCGGCGTCGTCGAACCGTTCCAAGGTACGCCCGCAATACAGCGGGAAGCCCTTGTAGTCACCGACTTCGGGCAGACTGCCCGATCGCGCCAGTTCCTCGATGGTGTCGCCGGTGACCTCACGGCCGAACCGCTGCGACAACACCTCTGCGGCCCGCACCGCCCCGAGATCGGGAATCGGTCCCACCGCCTCCCGGATCTGATCGATCCGGAATTCGGCGTCGGCGACGACCGCGTCCGACCACCGCGTCGGCCGCGATGTCGTGCCCGCGTCCGGTGCCGGGATGATCCCGTCGGCCACCGCGCGGTCGAACAATGCCACCGACAGCCCGAGCCGTTCACCGAACTGGATCGGACCCCAATACCGGTGCCGTCGAGGCGAATTGCTCTCTGCCATGACGATCACCGCTCCCGCTGGATCGGGCCGCGGCGGCGGACCCGGTGCGGTTCGGTCAACTCTCTGGCCTGATAGAGGCTGCGACGCTGTACCTCGTCCAGGCCGAAGTCGTCGCCTTTGGCCAGGTTGAACTCGATGTTGTCGATGAACCGGTCCATGGTGTCGGGGGCGTCGCGCCAATCGGCGTACGCATCCGACAGGTACCGCCACTGGTCGGCGTGCGGGCCCGAGTTCCACCGGTCATCGATCTGACGGGTCTTGGCGTAGATCTCGTCGATCTGTTCGTTGGTCACGTCCGGCCGGTAGGCAGACTGCTGCAGCGCGGTCTGTTCCCGGAAGTCGGAACGCATAGCTTCCTCGTGCTCGGCTTCCATAACTCAGCGCTCCCTTCGGATCGGCGTGCGCTGCTGGTGAAGGGCTTCGATCGCGAGGTGCTCCTCGTGGGCGATGTTGCGGGCCTGGATCACGCTGCGGCGCATGTCCTCGGTGAGTCCGTAGTCCTCCCACACGTTGTCGCTGACGTCGAGGGCTTCGGCGAAGCCCTGCATCGCGTGCGGGTAGTCGCGGAAATCGGAATAGACCATGTGCAGGAAGTCCCAGTCCACGGCGTACGCCCCGGAGCGCCACCGCTGGTCGCGTTCGAAGGCCCGGCCGGTGATCTCGCGGCGTTCGGCCTCGGTCACACTGGGTTGCAACGCTTTCCACCTCTCGGTGATCTGGTCGTGGAAGTCGCTGCGCATGGCTTCTTCGTGTTCGGACTGCATGCTGGTCACCGGTCCCTTCTGATCGGCTCGCGCTGCGTGGACGGCTTCCACGTCTGCTGGGCGCAGCGCTGTTCGCGGGCGATGTTGTGGGCCTGGTTCAGGCTGCGTAGCTGCACCTCGGTCGGCCCGTAGTCGGCGTAGACGGTCGGGTTGGTGCGCAGGTCCTCGACGAAGATGCGCATGTCCTCGGGGTAGTCGCGCCAGTCGGTGTAGGCGGCGTGCAGGAACGCCCATTCCTGCGCATGCGGGCCCGACTGCCACCGCTGGTCGTATTCGGCGACCCGCCGACGGATCTCGTCGACCTGGTCGTCGGTGACCCCGGGCGCCAGAGCGTTCAGGCTGATCGCAACGCGGTCGGAGAAGTCCGCCCGCATCGCCTCTTCGTGTTCGCGGTGCATGATCACCGGCTCATCTGCGGGCGCGGCTTGTCCGCACCGTTGGTGAACTGCTCACGCCGGACGCTGCGGAGCTTGTCGACGGCCTCGTCACGCTCCCCGCGGTACCGGTCGCGATCGGCGCGCGCGGTGTCGAGGTCGCCCCGCAGATCCCGCAGCTCCTGGTTCAGGCCCAGCTGGGTGTTCTTCAGCGTGTCCAGATCGCCGTGCACTGATTCGAGCTGCTTCTTGTGGTTGTCGCGGTCGGCGGTCACCGCGTCCAGGCCCCGCTGCAGCATCAGCACGCGCCGCTCCAGGTCCTCGGAACTGGTTCCGGTGCTGGGCTTTTCGACCTTTCTTTCCTTGTCGGGGGGTTGGGGCTTGTCGGGGTTCAGGTCGCGGTGCCAGTCCTCGACGCTGGCGCCGATGTCGACCTGGTTGCCCTCGGCGAGGTAGAAGGGGTGGCGGCGGCCGGTCTCGCGGGCGCGCACGGCCAGCGAGGTTCCCGGCTTCCAGGAGTTGAACCGGACCGTGTCGTTCGTCCACGCGGCGGCCTCGGCTTCGGTGGCGAAGTAGCCGCGCATCAGCTGCTGCGACCCGTCGGGCGAGCTGGCGGCCAACGACACCTGGCAGCGGGAATTGGCTTCGGCGTTGGCGAATTCCCACCGGACCTGCTCGGTCGTCATCCCCGCGCGCTGGGCCTGCTCGGCGGCCTGGCGCCGCGCGAGCTCACCGTGGGGGTCGCGGCCGCGGCCGCTGGCCTGGTCGCGCAGCCACGTGTACTGCACGTGCCGGATGTCCTGGATCGCGTTGGCGCGGGCGTAGTCCTGATCGATCGCGACTTCCTGCGCAACGTGCGACGCCGACTTCGGCGCCGGCGGTTGCGGCTGACCCTGCTGCGGCGATTGGGTCGGCTGGGCGGGCTGGTCCACGGTCATCGAC
Organism: Nocardia sp. NPDC051981; assembly: GCF_040680715.1. Taxonomy (NCBI): domain Bacteria; kingdom Bacillati; phylum Actinomycetota; class Actinomycetes; order Mycobacteriales; family Nocardiaceae; genus Nocardia; species Nocardia sp. NPDC051981. Next base: position 10,806 of record NZ_JBFAXK010000021.1, read on the forward strand.
GCCACCCGACGGTCCCATTCCTGGGTGCGGGCGCTGACCCACTGCTCGGACTCGACCGCCGCCACCCGCGCCTCACGGCGGTCGCGGTCGGTCATCGGGGTGAACACCGCCGCGAAGGACGCGTCCATCGTGTGCGGGGCGCGGGTGGCGCGGTCCAGAGCCATCACGACCTGCCCGCGGTGCTCGATCCCGAGCGCGGAACTGCCCAGGCTTTCCTCGATCCGCAACCGCATCGCCTCCAGGCGCTCGATGTCGGCGGCGGCGTCGTGGTCGGTGTAGAGCGGGTCGTTCTCGCGCCGGAACCGCGCCACGGCGTGCTCGGAGCGGTAATCAGCGACCCGCTTGGTGTAGTAGGCGGCGTTGACCTTCTCGGCACCGACCTGGGCCATGATCTGCTCGGCCAACTCGCGGCGCTGCTTACGGTTCAGCTTCGGCGCGCGACCGTCGGCACCACGAAAGGTGCGCAGCCACTGCCCCGCGACGGTGAGCACGTCACGGAACGTGCGGCCGGTCTGCTGGGTGATCTCATCGATTTCAGACATGAGGTGATGAATTCCTTTCAGGGATACAGGGATTGGGTTATCGGGTGCGTTCGATGGGCGGGCGCTGCGCGGCGAGCTGCTGTTCGCGGTGATCGGCGGCGGTGTCGGTGAGGCTGATCCGGCTCGCAGGGCCGCGCACCCAGCCGATGCCCTTCTCGACGGTTTCCAGGTCGCGGTCCATGACCCGCAATCCCTGGTGAGTGAGGATGGCGGCCTCACGCGGGTCGGTCGGCGCGCCGAGATCGTCGGCCCGCAGGGACTTCGGGGACTGCACCAACAGCGCGTACTGGCCGCGGATTCGGGCGATGTCCTTGCGCAGTGCGCGCACGCGGTCGCCGAGTTCTCCGATCTCGTCGTACAACTCGCTGGGGATGGGTAGGACCGGCTCTTTCCGGTTCTTGAACATTGGTTTCCTTTCTGTGGAGCCCGCGAAGGTGCGGGGTCAGTGGGCTTTGCGATGGGCGCGGGCGGCGCGGTGTTCGGTGAACGCGGCCAACGCCAGCGACGGGGACGGGCGCCGCGCGGCGTCCCAGCTCAGGTATGCGATCCAGCCCAGCCCGTAGACGACGATGGGGACACCGACCTCGGCGGGCTGGCCCCACGCCGCGGTCGCGGCGAGGCCGACCACAACGGAGGAGCCCGCCGTGCTCGCACGCCAGATCCGGCCGTGGGTACGCGGGTTCGCCGCCGGGACCGGCACGGGGTCGCCGGATTCGGCGGGCGCGGCCGTGGCGGGCTGCTCCGGTACGGCGACCGGTCGCGCGGTCGGTGCGGCCTGCGGGTTCTCGTCGGCGACGTCGGAGAGGAAATCGGCGATCTCGTCGGCCATCACCTCGGCCTCGGCGGCGATCTCGTCGCGGCTGAGGCTCTTGCGGGGCTGCTCGTCGTCGTGCTCGTCGTCGTGGTCGTGGTCGTGGTCGTGGTCACGGAAGATGCGCATAGCGGTTGTGCTCCAATCGGATTCGCGCAGGTAGGTGAGGGGTTATGCGGTGGCGGCGGGCGTCGGGTCGTCGCCGACGGGTAGAACCGGGGCGGGCGAGGTGCCCGGCAGCGGGGTTTGTTCGGCCTTGTTCAGGGGCACGACCCGTCCGAAGCGGGCCTGACCGTGTTTGAAGAACACGAAGTCACCGGTGTCGAACTGGCGCACCCGGTCGGGGTCGACCAGCCATTTCTCGCCGACGGACACCTGGCCCTCGTCGCCGTGGCGCTGGCCTTTGATCAGGTGCCGTGACGGCAACATGACCGGCACCGATCCGGCGTGTTTGCACAGTTCACCGGCGTTTTCCATGTAGCCCAACAAGACTCCGCCGGCGCAGGTTTTCAGCAGTCGTCCCAGCGACCAGGCGTCGGGGGCGACCGATTCCGGGGATTGGCCGCAGAAGACCATGGCGATCTTCTGGGAGCGTCCGCGTTCGGCGATGTCCTCGATCCCGATGGACCCGTGCTTGGTGGTCAGGGCCGAGAGTTCGTCGATGAACAGGATCACGCTGCGCCGCAGGTGCTTTGCGGTGCGTCCGGCGCGCTGCATCAACAGCCGCAGGGTCATGGCGACCTGGGCGCGGGCGGCGTCCTTGTCCAGAGCCGGGACGGTCATGAACAGCACGTCGAGGTCGTCGAGGTCGACGCCGTCGTCGAAGACCATGCGCCCGCTGGTGTCCTTGAGCTCTTCGAACAGGTTGGTGCACTTGATCAACGCGTCGTCGAGCTGGGGAACCTTCTCGCCCTGCATGGCATCGATCTGGCGCACCACATCGGGGGCGTAGTTCCACGCCTTCTTGAGGTTGTCCTCGACCAGCAGGTTCAGGAACTCGACGTGGTTGCGGGGCTTGCCGGTCGGGTTGTCCACCACCAGGGCCGCGATGCGGGTTTGCATGCCCTCGAAGTGCTGGCCCTCGGCGGTGGTGGCCTCGCCGGTCGCCGCCAGCAGGGCCGCGACCATCGCTCGCAGGTCCCGCGCGGGGGTCTTGTCCCAGGCGTCGAGGGTGTCCATCCCCGGCACCCCGACCAGCGCGATCCGCTTGGGGTCCACGCCCTGGGCTTGCATGGATTCACGCAGGCTCATCCCAAGTTCGCGGTCGTCCTCGCCGCCCTTGCACGAGATCATCACCAGCAGTGGGCGGGCATGTTTGCCTGCCATCGCGGGCACCCCGGACCACTTCTGCCAGGCCCGCCACTCGTAGTCGAACAGCGCGGCGGCATAGCGTTCCATCAGGACGGTCTTGCCGCTGCCGGTGGTGCCGAACAGGGCCTGCTGCTTGCGGACATCGGAATGCGCGATGGCCAGCCAGGGTTCGTGCCGTTTGGTCAGCGTCCGCCATACCCCGGGCGCCTTGTGGCTGACGGTGTTGGCGAGGGTGCCGAGCACGATGTCGTGCCCACGGTGCAGGGGCGCACCCTTTTTCGCCGCGCGGGCCGCGGACTGCTGGCGCCGCGCGGTCAGCGAGTCCTGTACGCGTTTGGTGGTGCGCAGCGACTTCAACCCGACGGTCTCGGTCTTGATCAGGAAATGCGCCCACCACAGCGACGCCACCAACATCGTGGACGGCAGGCCGAGGACCAGCATCATCGACAGTCCGCCCAGATGCCCGTGGGCGAGGTGTTCGGCGCCGTCCCACAACAGGCTCAACGGTGTCGACCACGACCCGCCCGCCAACGCCGACGCCAGCGGCAACGCCCACGCCGCGGCGGCGAAGTTCCGCAGCCGGTGCGGCTCAACGGGTTTGGTAGCAGCGACGACCACGATCAGCACGAGCATCGCGGTCAACGCCGCCCCGCACACCAGCGCGGTCTCCACCGTCGCACCGGCATGCGACAGGTCCGGGTTCGACCAGTGGGTGAGCGGGTCGGTCGCCTCCCGCACGACCGGCGGGGTTCCGGGCGGGGCCTCGGCGGTGATCGGTGCAAACGGGGTCGCCGAAACGTCCGGCGCGGCGGCCAGGCCGCAGTCGGTGGGGGTGATCAGTGGGGTGCAGTCGGGGGTGCTCATGATGCTTCCTTGGAGATTTCGAAGATGGTGTGGCGCTCGCGTTTTGCCTCGCGGTCGGCGTCACGGATGCTCTGGCGGCGGTCTCGGAACGCCTGCCATTCCTTGTCGAAGTCCCGGATTCGCAGCTGCAAGGACAAGGAATCGAATTCGGCGGGCAGCCGGGCCGCGGCGGCCTCGACGTTGTTGAGAACCGCGTCGGTGCGGCACAGGTACAGCAGGCCGACCATGGTGTAGGGGTGCGCGTCACGGGCGGCACGGATCGCGCCCTGCAACGCGGTATCCATGTGAGCCTTGTCCTTGACGCTGAGCTCGACCTCCAGCGCCCACCAGCCGTAGCTGCCGCCCACCACGCCCAGGAACCGGCCGTCATGCAGATGCGGGCGCCCTGGCAGCGGGTCGATACCGGTGGAGAACTCCAACACCGCGGTACCGCGCCGCTTCTCGGCGGCGATGCGGGCGGCGACGGTGGCCTCACGCTGCAGGGCGCGTTCGGAGATGAACGCGGTCGGATCGTTGCCGACCAGCATGATCCGGGCCTGGGCGACCGCGCGGTAGTGCTCGGCGTACATCAGCGGCGGGGTCCATTCCGCAGGACGCCACCCCAGATAGCGGGCTTGCACTCGCGGCGGGGCGTACACCCACGCCCGGCCGCGCTGCACCTTCTCCAGCTCGCACAACAGCCCTTTGGCGATCAGCTCCCGCACGATCGCGTACGCGCTGGATTCGAGGACGTTGAGGTACTGGGCCAACACGTCGACCTGCATGCCGCGCATGTCCGACACCGCCCGCAACACCTGGGACTGACGTTCGGTGATCGCGGCCTGCCGACGCGACGGCAGAATCCGGCCCAGCGACCCCGCCGGCACACCGAGTTCGGCGGCGATCTCCTTGGCGCGGAACCCGCTTGCCCGCAAGGCTTGTGCCTCGCCCAGGACGGTTTCGACCTGGCGCAGGCTGACCCCGAGCAGTTCACGAATCTGGGTGTAGGTCAGCCCGGCATCTCGCAGGCCACCGATGATCTGGGTCCGGTACCGACGCTCCAAACCGGCGTAATGGTGGTTCCTCGTGTTGTGGTTCATCGGCTGCGCCTCCTGTCCTGGTCTAGGGATGCCGGTGTTGTGTTGGAAGTGCGGCGGGCGGCGAAGTCGTGGCGGGCTTGCGCGGCCAGCTGGGCGGCGTCGCGGATTTCGCGGGGCCGCACCCCGCATTTCGGGCAGCGTCGCGACGCCCCGCCCTCGCGTTTGAGCTGCCGCTCACGGGCGCGAGTGCCGTCCCAGGTGCGGGCCAGCTCCCAACCGATTCCGTTGTTGCGCAGCACTTCCAGCAGTCGCGCGCCGCGCCCGGCCCGGTGTTCGGCCAACCGGTGGTCCAGATCAGAGGTCCACCCGGTGTAATGGCGGGCGTGCCGATACGGGCGTTCGAAATGCAGCAGGTAGACCGTGCCCTGCGGCGCGCGGCGGCTCATCGCGACCTCACGATCCCGCGCTGACGCGGCACTGCACGCCCACGCGCGATATCGGTACGGGCCTGCGCCGCGAGCACACCCATGGCCTCGATCTCGCTGCACGAGTTCGGCTCACGTTCGGACTCCGGAGCACCGTCCTGAGTGCGGGCATGGGCACGGTCTCGCTCGACAAGCCGGGTGTTGATTCCGAGCCGCTCAGCGATCTCCGGGGCGGTCAAGCCCTGACTGGTCAGGCGGTCGACGTGTTCGCGGCGTTCCTCACGCGCGGATTCTGGTGTCCAGCGCGCTTTTTCGGGGCGCCCGTTCGGGTCGTCGATCGCGGTTTCGTCCCACTCCAGCGGCAACGGCCATCCATTGCGTGCGCCGATGGCCCGCGCCCGCGCCGACTGGCCCGGCACCCACTGCCAGCGGTCGAACACCGCCCGCACCGCGCGCTCACGCTCGGCCGTAATCGAACGCCCGAAAGTCTCACCGTCCGTGCGTTTGCCGACCAGGGCCGCCATCGTGGCACTGTTGGGCGCCACCCCGATCTCGCGAGCGATCCGCGAGGCCGAATGACCGGCCGCGACCAGAGCTTGCACCCGCCGCCGCGCACCCAGAATCGGCACCAACGCGTTGTCGGCAGCGACGTCGCCAGCATGCTCAGGAACAGCGACCTTCAAGATCGCGGCCTGAATCTGCTCACTGACGCGCCCGTTCGGGTTGGCCAGGACGCGGCTGATCGTGGAATGCCCCAGCCCGGCCAGGTGCGCGACCTGGCCCGGGCGGATACCTGCGGCACCGAGCATCTCGATATGAGCGAGCACCGCGTCATTGGGCACGCGCGGATTCCAGCGGCCGTAGGCGATCTGACGTTTGCGCAACCGGTCGTAATGCAGCTTGCACATTCCACGCCGCGCCACCTGGTCCACGCCGTCACCGCACCCGCATTCGGCGCTCATCGCGACCGCCTCCGATCGGGCTCCGCGCCAGGACGCGCGGACCGGCGCGCAGCGAGCTTCGCGCGGGCTTCCGAGATCAGCTCCCGCATGTCGCTGGCATCGATGCCGCGGTCTTCGCACGCGTTCGCCGAACGCACCCACCGCGCGATCTGCAACGACTCCCGTTGCGCCGGACTGCACTGCCGCTTCGGGACCGCGGTGGCCTCGTCGTAGAGGTAGCCGCGCACCACCCCGCGACGGGTGTTGGCCATCACCTGCGCCTGCGCCTCATCACCCGGACGCTGATTACGCTGGGCCAGTTGACGTTTGGTCCTCAGATGACCCGGAGCCATCCGCCACGGATAGGTCGGAATCCCATACCGCTCACCATCGGGATCATGGAACCGCGCGGTCATCGCGACCGCCGCCGATCAACCCCGACCGTCGCACGGGCCGCGGTGGCCTCCAGCGACGTCATCAACGCGCGTGCGGCGGGCCGCTCCTCGCTCCCCCGGGCCGGACGCGGCTGTCCGGGATGCTGAGCGCGGGCCTGCCCGACCCGATCGATCCACGCCGCCGACGTCAACTGCTCATGCGAGGCCGACAACGCGTACATCTGTTCCCGGTCGAGAACGTCGTCCAACGCGGTCGACAACTCGGCGACGCGAGCATCACGATCGGCCAGGACACGACGCAGCCGCTGGTTCTCGGCCTCCAACACAGCCTTCGACCCGAACAAAGCCGCCCAGTTCATACCAGATCACCCCCGGCGGGCAGCTCAGCCAGCGGCTCAACCGCGGTCGCCGCCAACGCATCCGCGATACCAGCGGACACCAGATCACGCAGCAACATCGCCTGCTCCAGCGTCAACTGCATCGACATGCGACCCCGGCCGGGATGGCCGTCGACAACGTCGACACAGATCCTGTCGACGTTCTCGAAGTAGCCGACCTGGAACGAACCCCACACCGACGTACCCACACGAACCTTGTCGACATTGACCGCGGACCCGTGCTCGTCGACCTGGGACACGTGGTAGCCCATGAAATCGCGCATCACGCCGCCCCCTTCGCTTCCGCAGGGACGCCGAGCAGCGCAGAGAGCTTGGTACGCACGGCTTCCGAGACTGGAGGGGCGTCGGCTACGAGCTTTGCGACGTACTCAGCGACGTCAGCCTGGCGCCGGCTTCCGGCACCTTCCTGCCTGCGTTCACTACGAGTACTCACGCCACACCGCCGGTCTGACTCAGGGGGCGGACCAGCGCGAGAACCTGGTCGCGATCCACCTTGATCAGTCGCGGACCGACCTGGAAGCCATCCAGCAGGCCGCCGTCGACCCAGCGGCGGATGGTTCGGGGATGAACTCCGCCGGCCAAATCAGCCGCATCACGGAGGCTGATCAGCGTCTTTCGCGAACCGTATGAACTGTTCCGCCTGCTCACGAACATCACTCCTCTGAACTATGAAGGCAACATCAGATTCACCATCTGATGTCTTCAAAGTTAGATCTGATGTCCTCTGATGTCTAGACATTCGTGCGCTTTTCATCACATTTGCTGGCGGTTTGGAAGAAGTCCCACGTCAGGAAGGTTGCATAGGCATCAACTGGTATGTTCTGTTTGCCAAGACAGCCATCGGAGGAGAACGTGGACATCACCGGCGACGCGAAGCACCGCCAGATCGCACGCGAGATCCGCAACGAGATCGAGTCCGGCCGACTGCGGCCCGGCCAGAAGTTGCCGAGTACACGGGTGCTGGCCGAGCAGTTCGGGGTGAGCGTTGCACCGGTCAACGACGCGATGGCCATCCTTGAAGAGGAAGGGCTGGTTGTTAGCCGACCACGTTCCGGACGAATGGTCAGTGACAATGCCGCGCCCGGAGCACCACGCCCACGGCGAGGACGGCCTCAGGTGATCTATGTAGGCGGCTATGCAGGCAGCGGAAAAACGGAGTTCGGCCGCATACTGGCGAAGATGACCGGTTGGGCGATGCTCGACAAGGACACCATCACCCGGGCTGTGGTCGATACGGCCCTCGTTCAGCTAGGCAGCACCGTTGCCGACCGCGAATCGCCGATCTACATGGACCTTGTCCGCCCTGCCGAATACGAGTGCCTCGCTGCCGCGGTTCGCGAGAACGTCGCGTGCGGCGTAAGCGTCATCGCGACCGCGCCCTACATCAAGGAGTTCGGAACTGAGGCTTGGTTCCGCCGTACAGCGGCTGAGCTCGACACCATGGGCGCGGACATGGAAGTGATCTGGATCCGATGCCAGCCAGATTCGATGCACTCATACATCACCCGGCGGGGCGCGGCCCGGGACAGTGGGAAGCTCGCCAGCTGGAACACCTACATAGACGGCCTCGACATCACTTTCGAACCACCCTGGACGCACACTATCGTCGTGAACGACCCCGATTCGCCGCCGTTGCGAGAACAGGCGCAGGATCTGATCAAATCCCTTAGGGACTGAGCATGGATACCGCGATCGCGCTGTACGGTCCGCCGGCAGCGGGCAAGGACACCGTAACGGCCGCACTCGCAAAGGCAGACAACAAGTTCCGCCACTACCAGCGCATGAAGGTCGGCACCGGCCGTACCACGGGATATCGGATGGCCTCATCCGCTGATCTCAACCATCTGGTCACCGCTGGCGAGGTCATCTACTCGAACAGTCGGTACGACTCGACGTACGTCATCGATCAGCCCGAACTGAACAGAATGCTTGGTGCAGACCAGATTCCGGTGCTGCACGTAGGCCAGCCGGAAGCCATAGACGCACTGCTCAATGCAGCTCCGGCGGTTCGGTGGGTCATCGTGGAGCTCTGGTGTCCGCGAGATGTGGCCGCAGGACGAGCAGCTGCCCGGGGCACCGACGATCTCGACGAGCGTCTCGCGGCCTGGGATGCGACCACGAGACTCACAGTCGCTGATGCCCGAATCGACACGGCATCCGTCAGTCCGGCTGAAGCCGCGGGTCTAATCGTCAAAGCCGTTCGCGCCGCCCAGTCCTCCATCGTGGTGCCGACGATGCACCTCGTACACCCGGATGGGTCTCTCGACCTAGCGGCTACCCACCGTCACGCGATCGCAGCTGGCGCTGGATGGGTGGACCACTTCCTGATTAATGGCTCGACGACCGCGGGCGGCGACCTATCTAGCAGCGAGCGCGCCGCCGTGCTTGATGTCTGGCTTGAGGCGGTCCTCCCGGGCCGACTCCTCGCCTGCACCTGGTCCACTGAGGACATCGCAGCTGCCGGCGAACGTCACATACGGCCAATGGCGGTGCTGCAGGCCGACAATCGATCCGCGGCCGAGCAGCTCCTTCGGCATCTGCCGACCGGGTCAACGATCTACAGCCACCCGATGTTCGGCAGCACGTTCGATGCCGACCTGGCCGCTTGGGCTCGACGCGAGGGCCATCTGCCATCTGGCGGGAAGCTCGCGAAGGTGAGCCTGGACGAAATCGCAGAAATACGCCACGCCGCACCCGCGTTCGCGACATGGGACGGTTCCTCACGGCGAATTCGAGATTCGGTTGGTGCTGGCGCCGCTGGCGTCGTAGCGACACCGCTCGCTGCGTCGCTTACCTCACTGCCACCCCGAAGTATTGCGCACGTTCAACAGGCCATCGATCTGACGCAGGCCCAGCTCGACCAGTTCCCAGAACGCGCCGACAAGCGCCGCTGGCTGCTCGAACAGATTCATGCGTGATCTGCCGATCGGAACAACATGATCGATGAAGTTACGCAGGTCCTCGTTCGTGCAGCCAAGGAAGCGATCTCGCCCCGATTTCGTCGCCTAGCCGTCGGAGACGTGGCCGAAAAGGGACCAGGGGATCTGGTCACAGTCGCGGATCGTGAAGCCGAACAACTGATTTCACAAGGACTGCGAGAGATCCTGGATGTCCCGGTAGTCGGAGAGGAAGCCGTTACTGACGATCCGTTCCTTCTCACAGCCTTGGAGAGCCCCGCGTGCTGGCTGGTGGATCCGATCGACGGCACATCGAACTTCGTGGCCGGCCGAAGCGAATACGCCGTAATGGCTGCACTGCTCCGCAGCGGCGAGCCCGTCGCCGGGTGGATCGTCCTGCCGGAGACAGGCCAGCGATACGTCGCTGAGCGCGGATCTGGGTCATTTCGAGACGAGCTCCGAATCCATCGACCACCCCCACCGGTAGAGGTCGAACAGCTTCGGGGCGCCGCGCCCACAAAGCGCCTCGGCAAGAAAGAGAAAGCCCGCTTGTCAGAAGTCGGCAAGAAATTCGCAGGCTTGGGACCAGGCTTTTTGAGCGCGGGTGTCAACTACGCTCGGCTGATCGACGGCGACCTCGACTTCGTCCTGTACCAGCGGTCACTGCCCTGGGACCATGCGGCCGGCACCCTAATTCTGTCCGAAGCTGGTGGCAACTCCCTTCGGCCAGATGGGACGCCATATCGACTGGCGGAGAACCCGGCCAACCAGCTGTTGAATGCAGCGAATCCAGCTTCCTGGTTTGCCGCGCGCGACGTCCTGTGGGAGAACTAGGTGCGCTAGATGATGTCGTCCGGCGGGGGCAGCAACGGGTACGGCCGGGTGCGATTCTGCTCCTCGATCCGTGCCCGGCACTCCGGGCACAACATCGACATGTAGCCCTCGCCGACCGGGCGCTCGCCGCAGATCTGGCACAATTTCTGATCGTCCGACACGCGCAGATCATAAGCGACCGCTCGGCTATGATTCGCACATGGGTTCGAATAACCGGCGTGTCTGGTATCTGCACCCGGACGGCTACGCCATCGATAACGACGAGTTGGTCCAGACTTCGCGCGGGTGGGCGCTCCCGACGCCGATCTTCTGCTCGGGCCCAGAACGCGACGTACTCCACGCGAGCCGGTCGACCCTCGGATGGACTGCGTGCCGCCGCGCGGGCTGCTCCCGCGGTCACCTTCTCCACACCTGCGGTCGCTGCGGCGCTCATGTGTTCCAGCCGGAACTTGGACCGGGCTGCAGCCCGTTGGCCTTCGATGGGCGGGACGGCGTCAGTGATGGCAGCTGACCACCTGCTCGCCGCGGTCCTCGACGTTCTCGCCGAGGTCGATCCCGCCGAGATGTTCGACGCGCGCGATGTACTGCGCGCGGTCCGGCCCACGGTCGACACAGCGCCGACCCTGGACGACATCGACGAGGTGCTCGCGCTGCTCGCCCTGCCGATGCTCGGTGGCGTCGTCGCCGTGTGCGACGGCGTCTATCGGAGCGGGGTTACAGCCGAGATCGTGGTCGCGAGGTTGCGGCGGCTCACCGAGGCCGTGCAGGTGGTCGACGACGAGGATCTAGCTGACCGCTATTGAACGTGCTGGAAGGCATTGCAGCGCTATCGATGCCAGCCACTTCTGAACTGATCACTTCTGGACACCTGCGGTGGCGTCCTTCAAGGCGGCCTGGGCAACCATGGAGAATCCGAAGTAGAGGTGAACCAGGCCGAGCATGGAAACCATGAAGTTGTGGTTCTGGATCCCTTCGCGCTCGGAGTCTTCGGCGAGTTCGTCGTATTCCTCACTGTGCTTGCCGTAGTGGATCAGCTCGCCGTAGTTGTACAGATTGATGACCTCGGCTGGGTTCACGTCGCCGTACATCTCGTGCTGGTCAATCTGGCCTGCTGGGCACCCGTTACTTGTGAGAACCATGCGACACACGATGTTCTGCAACGGACGACTCATTAGCTGGCCTCGGGCTTTGCGCCATGCTGCGAGGATTTCCATACGGCTATCGGCGTGGCCGTCAGTTTCCTGTTTGGCGTACCTAGCCAGGATGTTGGCAACGTTCGAGAAATCAGGATCGCCCGCACTAGAGCTGTGCAGCTGGCGGAACCGCACTGAGAACCCAACCATGTCTTCGTCATCGACCCGATCGAAGCTCATTGTTGCGTTGCCGTTCTCGATTGATAACTTCATCCCACCCTTATGGCTAACCACGCTGTAGGCCGCGGTCTTCTCGCAGACCTGGACGAAGCGCATCAGGTTCCGACGGTCGGCCGCGTCGATGGGCAAGGTGAACGCGGGAAAGTCCGCAGGATCGGGAAGGCCGAAGGCATAGGTGAGGTGCTGCCAGTGGTACTCGAAATGTGATGGCTCAGAAGAGTTTTCAATCAGCGGTGGCCTGAACTTCAGCGCCACCGGCAGGATGGAGTCCTGGTGCGTGGTCCACTTGGTTGTGAGCGTCCCACCGCGCTTCCCCTTTGGCACGACGTTGATCTCCGGCAGCGATTGCCGCTGCTTCTTCGGGGGCTTGGGGGGCTTCGGTGGCCTGTTCGGGTTTTTCCGCCCGTATTTCTTGCTCATGCTCCGCCCTTCTAACCGCTGTTGGAGGTCTCAATGCTGGATACAGGGTGGCCGATCCAGCGCATCTCTCGCTATCGATTTTCTTACCAGGACGCTACTGCGTACCCTCCGAAACGACTGAGCCCCACCCGGATTCCGGACGGGGCTCAACCAGCCCGTGGGCTTCTCGCCTGATGGCGTCGAATATCTGCACGTCAAACGCCCCGTTCACACCTCAGCTGACGTTCCGGAAACGAATAGCCTTTGCGCAGGACTCACCGGTCCTACCGCGGCCACTCCCGCCTCCCCTTCCGCTTCGCGTGGCCGGCGGAGTAGCGGCGCGTCGCATGGCCTCAGGGAACCGCCTCGCGCGCGCGGCCGTCGAACAGGTCATGGAGTACGACGAGTACCGGTGGCCGTAGGGCACCTGGGCTTCTTCATTGGAGTCAGACAACCACATCAAGTTCGGGGAGCAGCGTAGGCTGCCACTCCCTACCCGCGAGGCCGGCCGTCACACGCAGACGGAGCTTTCGCTCATGACCTGGCGCGACATACACCCAGAAGAGCACGGCACTGCCTGGACTCATCGCTTCGTGTCGTTCGGCGCGATCAGCGACAACGTCGGCCTGTCTGCTGACGTCGAACCTGATGTCGGGGCTGTCATAAATCTCGATGACGAGATGATCCAGCTGCCCTTGCCGAAGCCTGAGGCAAAGTTGCCACGATTCACCCGAGGTGGACTTCCAAACCGGCGTATCCCACTTTGGCGTGAGTTCGTCGTGTCGGCGGTCGGTGTCGGTTTCAGCCATCTGCTCCGCCGCCTCTGCCGATTTCTTGGCCGAATCGGCCTGGCGACGGGCATAAAACGCACTGTAGGCCGCGACCGCGGCAGCGATTAATGAGACAGCAACGCCAGCCGCTGTTAACCAATCGTTGAGGTGCACACCCGGACAGTAGCTGTGGACGGCGGCGGATCGGCGAGACTCGCTGAACCCCCGCTAGGATGTTCAGGCACCCGAAACGCGTTGCCGGTCAAGGACCGCGCGTAGTTGCTCCGGTGTGAGCCATTGCGGTCGGCCACGATGGATCATCTGATGGCAGTTCGCGCACAACAACACCAGATCGTCGATGGTGCTCTCGACCTCGCCTGAGAAGTGCAGCGGCACACGATGATGCACATGCACGAAACCGTCGCCCAAACTTCCATAGGTCTGCTCGAAGTCGAAGCCGCACACTTCGCACGCAATGTCGTGGCGCTGTTCCCGCGACTGCGCGATCTTCTCCGCCCGCAGCTTCGGGTTCCGCTCCCGCACGTTGACCAGTCGCCGTATCACCTTTCCCTCAGCGGCGGAAACAACGTCGATCCCGGCCCGTGGCTCCGACGCCGGGACCTCGTCCAGATCCATATCGGCATCGCCTTCGGCGAGACGACCCATGGAGCGCAGCGCGGTCGCCAGCGCATGCATCCTCTCGGGATCGGACACGAAGGCAGCGGCCACCTGCCGGGTGAGAGAGCCGCCCCGCTTGGCGGCGCCGAGGTGGCCGGGGCGTGCGGTCCGCAGATCTTCGAGCTTGTGGTGCACACTGCCCGGGCTGCGCAGTTCTTCCAGGTACTGAGCGAAGTCCCATTGCGTCCGCAGAAGCTGCGACAGCTCGGCTACTCGGACATCCGACTCAGCAATCGGCACCCAGTCGTTCCGCGCGAGGAGATCGCACGCCAGAATGGTCTCCTCAAGCTGCCAGTCAGGAATCTCGACAACATCGAACCCCAACGCTCGCAACGGGTCCGCGACAGCACGACCACCCGGTATCAAGGCCGCAGGCCAGTCGCTCATGAGCTCCACCGCGACTCCTGCAATGGGTTTCGCATCGTAAGCAACGCCGCCGTGCAGAACGAAGTAGCTGCGGTCCCGTCGAAAACCGTGCCGAGCCAGAAACCCATCCCGCCCTAGCTCGGTGAACAACTCGATCGCCTGCAACACATACGTACGCGTCACGCTTTGCAGCACAGCCACCATCGCGTCAGTCCCTCCCACAGTTTCGTGTCGCAGATTACTGAGACCCTCGGACAAACCTCACCAGGCTGAAGCATCCGACCGCTGAAATCACCCAGGCGGTTTCGTCGACAACCGCGCAAAGATCGATGAAATCCGTTCTGGGAGCTGGCTTCCCATCGACAAAGGTCGCGCCGCCGCCGCGATAAATGGGGGCCGCGGCGGACACCTTCGGACAATCGCTTCGCGCTGTGGACGGAAGATTGGGGAGGGTGCCTGAAATGCATCTAGGCGCGCTTCTGCTTGCAACTGGGGCAGAGATATGCGCTCCGAATGAGGTTTCCGGGTTTCGCTGACCATTCGTGTCCACAGCTGGCACATAGCCACCAATAGTTCGTGTGCGTGCTCGCGTTGATAGTCGCGGGGGTCGCCGTTCCGTTTCTGGTCAGGTGCCACTGCGCGGCAAGGTCGGGGTGTAGCTCCGCGAGGGAGTTCCCTTCGCGAACGGCACTCCTTGCAGCACTCATAGCGCGGGAGGCGCACCGCTTGCAGCCGAACCCCTTCTTGGCTCGGGTCCAGACCATCGCTTGCCACTCATTGCCGCATGTTGAACACAGCCAGTAGACACGATGAGCACTGCCTTCGCCGATCGTGGCTGGGTCGATGTCGATGTTCTTCGTCAGGTGCCACTCTTTCAGCAGGTGGGGATGCGTAGCGGCCAGAGAATGCTCAGCCGCGGGCTGCATTCGTCGGCGCATCACGATCTTGGAGGAACATTTGCGACACCCGGACCCCTTGGACACCCTGATGCCGGGGCTGCGCTTCCACTCATTTCCGCACTGGTCGCACAGCCACCAGACCGGTTTGGACGACCGGGGAGTTACATCGGCCGGGAGTCGGCCGGCGTTTTTCGTGGGGTGCCACTGCCGCGCTAAGACGGGATGCAGGTCGGCTAGTGACTGGCCCCGCTCGGGGGTGACTATTCCTGCGATTCGCTGGTGTGCCGCGCAGGGGCGGCAGCCTGCGCTGCGTGGATCCTTTGTCTGCCACTCGTGTCCGCAATCGCCGCAAAGCCACCAGATCGCGACATTTGTGACTCGGGGGTTCAGGTCGAACAGTGAGAGCTCGCCGTTCTTGGTCGGATGGAACTTGGCAACCAGATCGGGACGAAGGTCACCGAGCGACCTGCCCGGCTTGCGGAGCTTTCGCCTGGCACAGACAGGGCAGCCGCTACCGTCGCCGGTTCGGTGTTTGGGGGTCGTTCGCCATTCGTGGTCACACGCTTCGCATTGCCACCAAACGGAGACTTTTGAGGCGGGGTTGGTGAACGCGGGATCAGCGGATCCATTCTTTGTCGGGTGCCACTGAGCTGCGACAGCTGGATGTAGCGCCGACAGGCTGCCTTCGTGATGCCGTGTTATGCACGCGTCTGCTTCGGCTACGGCCCACAGTTCCGGAACTCCGCAGTAGCGTTCGCTGTGCGCCGGTTGATGGCCCAGTTCCGCCAGCTTTTCAAGAACCGCGACAGCCATTTTCTTGGTCGGGGCGCCGGCGGCGACTACGACATCTGAAGGGTTGATCATGGTGAGCGGGTGGTGGCGGACGCGAACGACAGTCCAGCCGGCACCGATTAGAGCCTGGGACTGCTTGGTGTCCTTCCGAATTGCATCGGGCAGGTGATGGTAGTAACTACCGTCGTACTCGACGATCAGTCGGTAGTCAGGCATCACGATGTCGGCTCTGACCGGTACTCGACCTACAACCGGAATCGGCGGGTGATCGTGGTCGACCGGGCAGCCCGCCGCCTGGAGCTCGTACGCTAGTCGGATCTCTTGCTCGGAGGTTCCCCACAGTGTGCATTTGGGGCAGCTCGTCGATCCAGCATTCCGCCTGTAAAGGATCGGCGCCTGCCAGATGTGGCCTTGGGCTGGACATTTCCACCACGCCATGAACTTGCTGGCGTGCTTGAAGTCCTGTGGTGTGCGATCTCCGTTCTTCGTCGGGTGCCACTGAGCTGCAACTTCAGGGAAGCGCTCACCGAATGATTGCCCTGGCTTGGGCAGATCTCGGCACTCGGGGCAGCCAGTCTTGTCCTTACCGGTCCTCGTATATACGCGCGCTTGCCACTCGTGACCTCGGTCCGGGCACCGCCACCAAACCAATCGGTCGCTGCCAGGTTTGAGTCCTTCTGGCCGCACGCCGTCGTTCCGTTCCGCGCACCACTGCGCGGCAATTTCCGGGTGCAACTCCACGAAGCTTTGGCCCGGTTTTGGCTTGTCGCGCAGGGCGATTCGAACCTTGTAGCTACACGGATTGCACCCGCTGCCCTGCACGGCGCGGCTCGCAATGGTGGCCTGCCACTCGTGGCCGCAATCGCGACACTGCCACCACACTTTTGTTCCAGATCCGGGCTTGAACAGAGACGGCGAAGTGCCGCCGTTCTTGCTTGAGTGCCACTCGGCGACGAGATCTGGGTGAAGGTCGCCCAGCGACTGGCCCGCCTCGGGCAGATTGCGTCGACGGCGACTGCACTTTGGGCAGCCGGTGCGTTTGCCGCTCGTGCGGTTTCCAACTGCCGTCTGCCACTCATGCCCGCAATCAGGGTCAGAACACAGCCACCACGCCTTGGTGGCGCTCGCCTGCGACACCTCGCCGGGCTGAAGCTCGCCGTTCTTCGTAGGGTGCCATTGGGCAGCAACCTGCGGGTGTCGTTCGGCCAGAGATTCGCCGGGATACGGCGTGCGCAGGATGTCGCCAGCACGCTTGTACGAACAGGGCGGGCAGCCGCTGAACGGTGGTGTGACTCGGACCTTCAGGGACATTTGCCATTCATTGCCGCAGCTAGAGCACAGCCACCAGACCTTTGTATGCGAACCGGCAGCGAGGTCTACGGCGCGGAGGGAGCCATTCCGGGTCGGGTGCCACTCGGCGGCGACATCCGGGCATCTCTCTGCCAGCGACTGGCCCGGCTTCGGCGATCCGCGCCTCACTGTCCCCTCCTGAGATCCCAACCGCGCGTTTACGTTACCTCATAGCCGCAGTGCACTGGCCTAACGAATGCCTCGCGGGCGCGGCGCCGATCGCGGCGAGTAGATCAGCCACTTCGAATGCCACCGCCCCGTCCGCTTGCACCGGAAACAAAGGCGGTGCGACCGACGCCAATGGTGGGCGCCCGCGAAAGAGCGCCCACCAGGGGTCGAGCTAGAGGGCCTTCTTGGGGCGACCGCGGCGGCCGGATGCCGAGCTGAGTCCGAGCGTCACATAGGTTTTTTCATGCTGGGCAAGGCGTTCCAGCCCGTGGTCACTTGCGGCGAGGTGACGCAAGACCTTGTCGATGGCCTTCTCGTAGGTGCTGCGCTGCGCGCCGGCGGTACCGACCTTCCACTCCCCTCGCTTACCGGCGGCTAGCAGAACGTCCTGTAATCAGCCTGCATGTCGGTTTCGCCCACTTCGGTAATGAGGGGCGCAGCGAGCGTACGTCCAGCTGACTTGGAAGATCCGACTCCTGAACCTCGGACGTTAGCCGAAATCCAGGTCACCCGCTTCGAGGGCTTCTCCCTCGAATGACGCGCGTCCACCACAGCGTCGGCGTTTCCTCGAACGTGGCCTATCCAGCCGGTAAATCGAGGAGTTGCAGATCCTGGCTGAATCGCATACGCAACTGTTCTTCACGTTCAGGTCTACCATCTGGGAAAGGCGGGTGCAGAATCTTCAACAACATTCCAGGGCGTTCCGAAGCTTCATCTCTCCGAATTTGCAGAATTTTCGCCCCATAATTGAATCCCGACTTCGTGTCATGGCATCCGAGGTGCTTGCCAACATGCTCCTGAGTCAACGCACCAGCCTTGATGGCTGTATCCCTTAGCGCACCCGGGGGAACGATCTCGAAACTTCCGTCAGAAGGATCCGCGACAGAGTCCGGCTCAAGGAATCCGAGACGGCGTGCCTGATCCTTTGTCTCCTTGATGTATTCGTCTACCTGCCTTTTCAGGGTCTCAAGGTAGGTAGCTGCGGCTTTGCTCGTATCATCTGCCGTGAAGGCTTCAAGGTCGAGCTCCGCACGTACGGAATTGGTATAGGCCTCGAAGGCGAGAGAGGCCTGGTTCATGAGCGGAGGCCTGCTCAGCGGCAGCGTTGTCGCTCTCGTCAGGGCGATTATTGCCGTATTTAGCGCGACCGCCTTTTCCAGAACGGCAACAGGTGCCACGACTCGAAGGTTATTGTACGACGTGGTCACCTTTTTGGCTTCATCCATCAGGTCCGTCGCGAATTCAATCTTTTCTTGTTCCTTTTCATCCGGAATTCCCGCCGCTGTAACTGCAGCATCCCTGACTGCATTGAAGATTGCTTTTGAATCGATCGCTTTCTCGATGACTGACGAACATGCCTCACCGAAGGCAGTGGCCGTCTCCCGTAGAATTTTCTGATTTGACTGCCGGTTTTCTCGGAGAGCCTTCCGCTCATCCATGCGAACTTCCTGTTCGGCCTTGCGCCGGTCGCTGGCGCGTACTGACCGAGCAGTGATGTAAGGACCGATGGTCCCAGCGATTATCGCGCCCGCGGGCACGCCCCACCAGAAGCCCGGCTGCGAGAGGAAGTCGCTAGTCGTACTCATGGCGCTCATCATCGCATGTGAAACCGACTCTGCTGGAACAACATCGCTAAGTCCAACGTGTTGTCGATCAACCGGCTGCGGTGAAGGTTCATCCCCTCCTAGTTCACCGGCGACGCAACGGTGTCCACTTGGCAACGAACTTGGACTTCGCCTTGAAGGGGTAGTACTTCCACCACGGGAGCTCAGCCTCTGAAGTCGTGACGTACGCGGTCCCCTCCTGGCGGGCAACCCTTCGATGTCTCCGGATCGTCGACCGACTCGTGTCACCATCCGGTTGCACAGGATTATCGAGGCCGTGTCGAACTGTCAGCTTCTGAGTCTCTTTTGACAGGAAGTCGAAGGCCTCCTCCATCTGATCAGCGAAGTACTCGAACGGATCGTCGAAGTGCGGATTCGAACCCTGACCTGGACGGCCCTCGCGCCCTACCCATCCGTAGCTCACTCGGCTCAGTTCGTCGATCCGAGCTAAAGCGGTATGGAGTTTGACGTTCACAGTGAACAACCGGAGTTGCTCGGCGCTGCGGGCAAGGCTGCGGCTCGCTTCGTCGAACTCCCCAACCAATGCGGCATAACCGGCAAGAAACGCCTTGTTCGCTTCCTCGTTCGACCGGTCGGAAGCCTCGATGAGAGCACCTGCCGCTCGGAGTTTTCCCGACCATGTCAGTCGGTGCTCAAGAATGTCGGCGACGAGCTGCCGGAGTTTGTCTTCCTGGCGTTCCTGATACGCCTCACGATGGCTGACCCGTTGCCATCTGGACGTAAGAGACGCACCGCTGAGTGTTCCTACAACACCGACGGTCGCGCCACCGCCGGGCGTCTTCAGCACGTCAATGATCCACGATCCCAGACTCAAATCGCCCTCCCAAGCACAGTCGCCAATTGCTAATCGGTTCCGATCCGTCGCAGCGCTCCGACGCCGACATCGACCCTGCGACGATGCCGCACACGCGCCGGGTTGGACGACCAAACCGCAGCTACAGGCGAAAGGACTCAGTCTTACGTGACCTGGCGGCCTGAGCCGACAATATCGCCTCTACCAGCACCGATCGACGCGCCGGCCTACTTCTTCGCAGACGCTAATCCGCTTCGGAACTCGACGACATCGCAAGATTTGAAGAAACCTCAGGTCACCAGGTCCTACCAGCAGTTCTGAGACGTTACCCGCCTGCGGAACACCGCCCTCTTGACGTCCAATATCTGCACGTCAAACTCCCTGCTCATGGATCGATTCCGCGTTCCGAAGCCGAATAACCTGTGTATGCAGCTCACCGAGTCAACCATCGTCGGCGACGCTTCAAGCTCGGTCCTCCAGCTGCATCGCCAGGCTGGCTATAGCGGACAAGAGTGCACTGTAGCTGATTACACAACGACATCGGACTGTTCGTCTCGTTCGAAAGAGGACACGATCATGAACGCCGAGGGGGAGGTTGGGTTCCCGTGCGCGACCGTGGCGCGAGCGCACGGACCTGACAGTCTGATCGGGGATTGACAGACCGGGGCGGGTTAGGTGAAGATAGTTGCAGCGCTACAGCTGCGTCTACACCCGGCTGCGTCTCTCTGTCCAAAGCACCGCTGGCACTTATCAATTCATGGCATCAGCCCAAGCCTAGCCCGATCTCTGCAGTGAGATCGGGCTTTTCGCTGTCGCCCTTCTCCGGTGCTGCAGAGAAGATCCCAGCACTCTTTGGAAGCGCCCAGGGCATGTAAGCGGTCGATCACGAGGGGCAGGCTTCTGACCACGCTGAGCGCTCGATCCCCATCCATCGCCACCGCCACCGCCCCTCGGGCGTGGCGGTCTTTTCATGCACGAGGTGAGTTGTGCCCGAAATCGTCAGACCACCCAGCCAGTGGAGACCAGGCCCACCCGCATTCCAGAACACATCAGCTGATCAGGCTGGCCCTCAGGGAGACGGCCGGGTTTTCAACTTCAGCGTCCGCAACGCTGCCGACGCAGCCTCCAAGTTCAGGCGTATTCGCGCAGCGCAAGACATGACCGAGCAGGTCATCACCGAAACCCGTTATGCCCCTTCCACTTTCCCTGCACCCGCAGCCGCCACACCGGTCCTGCGCGATGTCGCGGGTCCGGCGCCGATCATGCCGAAGATGCCCGACCCACACCTACCGGAGAAGATCGACCAAAAGACCAATCCCGCTCCGGCCAACCCAGCACCGGTGGCACCCCAGCCGGACCCCCAACCCCAACCGCCGGCCCCGGCGCCGGCCACAGGCCAAAACCCCTCCAACACAGGCGTTCCCACCCCGACCCTGGCGCAGCTCGGACTCGGCGCTCCCGGACAACCCGCGCCGCCAGCCCAAGGTGGTGTCGAAGACCTGACCGCGGTCCTGGCCGCTGGAAAACCCGCCCCCGGACAAACCCTCACTCTTCCCAGCGGCAACACCACCATCACCACCGGGGCCAACAACACCACCATCATCGGCACCACCGACCCCGCCACCGGCCACAACAAGACCCAGGTCCTCGACCAGAACGGCCTGGTCATCGCCACCGCCGAATCCGACATCGTGCTCGGCACAGGCGGACTCAGCCGCGACACCACCATCACCAGCATCGGCGGCGCCATCACCCAGGTCCGCTCCGTCGACGACGGCTACGGCAACATCACTACCTGGACCGCCAACCCCGACGGCTCGTATTCGGTGCGCTACCCCGACGGTACCCACGATGCCACACCCGGACATGCGAAGACCTATACCATTCCGGTCGGACTGAACCCGGCTGGACCGGCCCCGATCGAATCCGACATCACTGCCGACGGACAACAGGTGCACACCACGTCGCAGAACTCCGACGGAAGTGTGTCGACCGTCGCGTCGATCCTCAACCCTGACGGCAGTGTCGATACGACCTACCCGGATGGTCGCGGCGGCACCTACACCACCAACTCACGATTCGACGAGCACGGTCATGTCGAGCAAGCTCTTACAGGGCAGCACAACCCGGACGGAACCGGCTACCAGATCGAATACAACGGTATCCGTATCGACCGCGGTCCCGGCGGCAGTGTTCTGGTGACCGGAACACAGGACGGAACCAGCTACGAAAAGGGCTTCGATTCGGGCGGGCGGCCGTTCGAGGTGACGACCGACCTGCTGCACGGGTACAGCCTGAAAACCTGGACCGACGAATTCGGCCGGCCCCACCATGTGCTCACCGACATGGTCGCCAAAACAATTACCACATCGATCGCGCACGGAGGCGACGAAGGGGCAAACCGGCCGTGGACCGACGTTACAGTCACCGATCTGCAGGGCAAGCCGATTGCGCACTATTCCAAAGGCGGCGACGGCGGTGTCCGCACCGATGACGGCTTCATTCATTTCGAGGTGGAGGGCCAGGATGTCAAATACAACAGTGACGGCACTGTGTATGTCCCTGATGACCACAGCACCGCCTGGCAGCGTTTCATCGGCACCGATCCGCAACCGAAGGTGTACTTCGACAGCCACGGCAATCCGCAGCTGACACATTCTGGCCCGTTCGTCCCCGAATCATTGATCCAGATCCATCCCCCCGGCAACGTTCCGGGTGAGGCGTTCTATAAGACCCTCGATGGCACGCTGATCATCAAGGACAAGAACGGCTATCACTGGGGCGTTCCCTATGACGGTCCGCAGATCCTGCAGGGTGGCCCGCCGATCCGGCCGCCGGGGATTGGCCCGAGTGTGCCGGGCGAAGGTGTTCCGCCCTCCCGTCAAGGGCCCGGTATGAATCTCCCTGGTCGCGGACTCGGCGCGGTTGAAGGCGAATTGCCCGGGTTGGCCGGACAATTCCGTGCGGCGCCCGCCGCGGCGGCGCAAGTCGCAGAAGCCAATCTTACCCGTGTGACGTCTGCATCATCGACTTCCGAAGCCGCCACAGCGGCGCGTGCTCGCGCAACGACGCCGGTGCAGGAGGAATTAACACCGGCCACACGAGGGGCTGCGGCGGCCGGGAACTCCGCCGAATCCGCCATCGACGCAGCCTCTCGTGGCGGCAGGGCTGCAGACGGGGCCTCCCCCGTAACGACCGGCGCGCAGGCCGAGGTGCAAGCGCGTGTCGAGGTGGGTGTCAGCCGGCCCGCTGGTGAGGCCACAGCGCCCGCACCCACCCAGTCCGCTGCGCGGCGCAGTGCAAACGGTGCCAGTGCAGCCGAAACCGACTCCACCGGACCGGTGGCTTCCGACCGCGCGCACACTCAACCCTGGCAGCCTCAGAAGACACCGCCGCAACTCCCGCCAGGCCGGGCACGGCTATCGATCGAGCAGGTGCGCAAGATCCGAAATCCGCAGGCGCGAGGAGCGGCGGGTGAGGAGAATACACGCCAGCGCTACGGCGGCCAGCCCGAACGCCGGTATCCGGTGCCGAAGGGCAGCGGAGACCCGAACTTTCCCATCGAAGCCGATACCACCAGAAACGTCGACGTCCCCGTGTACTTGACCCCCATCGACACCCTCGCCATCGAAGTAAAAACCTACGGAATGTGGCGCCGAATCCAAATCAAGCCGGGTCAATGGGTTAGCCAGAGAAAAGAAGTGCCATTGAGCAAATTCATCGAGAAACAAGTCGCGAAGGATGTCGCGCGTCGTGTTATCGATCCCGGTTACCGGCCCTTATGGGAGTTTTTGGGCGCTGGCCCCAGTCCGGAATTGCGTGCAGAACTAATTCGTGCAAATATTACTATAGTCGAGCATCTCTGAAGGAAGGTACGGAAAATGCCAGAGAAAGCGGATAAACTTCTCGCATGGGATCGGGAACGTCGAATAGTGCTGGATGAGCTCATCCGCATCCTTGGCGTGGCCGATATAGATATGGACTCAAGGCCAGAGGAATTCCTGCCTTATCTGGAGCGTTTTGTCTTTGATCTCGATTATCAGAACATGACCGACGATGACTGGCTGTGGTTCCATAATTCGCTAGCGTCCTACGTGGCCCAAGTTCTCATCGTCCGGTACCACCCGACCTGGGATCTGGTAACGGATGAACGTGGCGAAAACTACTTGCTGGTGGTCCGGGGACGCGACGGTGCGGACCGTGCAGTATCCCCCATGGATGTGGTGCACGAGGATTTCGAGAAGTCGATTCCGCCAGATGTGATGAGGATGCTGGCAGCGGCCGAGTTCGCAATAGGTGTGCCCTGGCACTGATCCGTAGCTGTTCCAAAGGTTGAGGTGCCGCCGTTCGCGTACCGACGGCTGACGATTCGCCGATTGCAGTGTCGACGGACTCTTCTGCCCCTGGATGGTGGCGCTTGCTCGCTCCTCCAACGGGCGGGTCCTCCGGTCTGCCCGTTAAACCTGTCCTTCTCCGCGTAGAGGCTCGCGGGCCAAGAGCGGCGCTCCGCACGACGCGACGAAGGAGCGCGCCCTAGGCGTGGGGCTCGCGAACACAAGCAGGCGCCCTCTCAGGGATACACGGCCGCCAAGGCTCGGGCCTCTCATCAGCCCCAACGCGCTCCTACTTGCTCTTCGACGGTGACGCTACTCCGCTTCGGAATTCGACCCCATTGACATCCAATATCTGCACGTCAAACGCCCTGTTCAGAGCTCGACTCACGTTCCGAAGCCGAATAACCTCTGTACGCGACTCGGCGATCCAGCCGCCGCCGGCACCGCCTCGAGACCACTCCTCCGGCCGCATCGCCTGGCTGGCTCTAGTGAACTCAAGTGCGCGCTCATGCCAATTATCGTGTGGTTTCGGCACGGGCAACGCGGGGCGTGGACGGCGGTTCGCTCAGGTGCACGCCGATCACCGCAGCCTGATCGTGGCGGAGGAACGGTTGCCGACCGGTTGTGGGTGCCGGCGGCGTGCGCCTGGTAGGTCGCGATGAATTCGAGGCCGAGGTCGAACGCCACTACCGCGACGTCCGCATCCTCGGCATCGGCGGCGGCGCGAGCGAAGTCATGACCGATCTGGCGGCCAAGGTCTTCGGCTACCTGCGGTGACGTTCGGGACCTAGACTCGACCGGTGGATCTGCACATGCGGCACCTGCGCTATTTCGTCGCGGTGGCCGAGGAATTGAACTTCACCCGCGCGGCCGTGCGGGTCCATGTCGCCCAGCAGTCTTTGAGCGCGCAGATCAGGCAGCTCGAGCAGCAGATCGGGGTGACTCTGTTCGTGCGTAGCACCCGCACCGTCGAACTGACCGCGGCCGGGGTGGCTTTTCTCGCGGACGCGCGGGCCCTGCTGGCGGCCGCAGGGACCGCGGTGGACCGGGCGCGCGCACTCGAGCGCGGTGAGCACGAACAGCTGACGCTGGGTTTCCTGGAGGGCGCGGCGCTGACACTGACCGATCCCATCCTGTCCGCGTTCCGGCAGCGCCATCCGGGTGCTCGACTGGAGCTGCGGCAGTTCGCCTACAACGATCCATCGGCGGGCCTGTGCGGCGGTGAGGTGGACGTGGCCTTCGTCCGGTTGCCGATCTCGGCGCCCGAGCTCGACTTCATGCCGCTGTTCAGCGAGCCGGTGGTCGTCGCGCTGCCACCGGGGCATCGGCTGGCGGATCGGACGGTGGTGTCGGCGCAGGATCTGCTGGACGAGCCGATCCTCGGGTCGGCTTGCGCCGACCGTGCATGGAACTCGTTCTGGGAGTTGGATTCCCATCGGGGTGGACGGGCCGCACCGGTGGTCTCCCGGTCCACCACGCTGCTCGAGGAAATGCACAAGGTGATGGCGGGGGTAGGGATCGTGGTCACCGCCGCAGCGTGCCGCTGGCTGACCTTTCCCGGGGTGAAACTTGTGCCGATCGCCGACGCCGCGCCGAGCCGGGTCGCGGTGGGTCGGCGGCGTGGCCGGTCCTCGGTGCTGGTGCGCTCGTTCATGGAGCTGGCGCAGACCGTGCGCGACGAGCACCCGGAGCTGGTGCGGATAGTGGCCGAACCCGATTTCGGCGACCCCGCACCACCGCCGGCGCTGCTCTGACGATTCACCGCACGCCGAGGATTCACAACCGTATTCGGTCGATCACCCGGATCCAGGTGTTTCCGCCCGGCCGCCCACCAGTCGTAGCGTCCGGTCCATGAATCAATCCACCTGGCGGAACTTCGCGGGCGACCAGATGTGCCGCCCGCGCGCCATCGAGTGTCCTTCCAACGCAGCGGAACTCGCCGCCGTGGTTGAGCGGGCCGGCCAGCATGGTGAGGTCGTTCGAGTGGCGGGCGCGGGGCACTCGTTCAACGACGCCGTGCTCACCGACGGCACGCTGATCACCCTGGAACGGATGAACCGGGTCCTCGACATCGACCGCTCCTCCGGTCTGGTGCGCTGTGAGGCCGGGATCTCACTGGGCGCACTGAGCGCGGCGATGTGGGAGCAGGGTCTGGCCTTCGCAAACCTCGGAGACATCGATGTGCAGTCCATCGCGGGCGCCACCGCCACCGGCACACACGGTGCCGGCGTCGGCCTGCCGAATCTGTCGGCGAGCCTGCGATCGATCGAACTGACACTGGCCGACGGCAACCGGATCGAGATCGATGCCGACAGCGATCCGGAAGCCTACCGTGCCGCCCGGGTGAGCCTGGGTGCGCTGGGCGTGGTGAGCGCGGTGACCCTGCAGGCGGTGCCCGCCTTCACGCTGGCGGGCGTGGACACCGTCGCGCCACGCGCCGAGGTGCTGGACAGGCTCGATGAATTGGCCGATGGCAACGACCATTTCGGCTTCTTCGCTTTCCCGCACAGCCCACTGGCCATGACCAAGACCTGGAATCGGACCTCGGAAGCGCCCCGGCCACCGTCGAAGGCCGCCGGTTGGTTCCAGGACGAACTGCTCACCAACTACGCCTTCTGGGGCGTCTGCCGGCTCGGCCGCGCTCGGCCGCAGTGGATTCCGGCGCTGAACCGGTTGTGCACCAGGCTGTCCGGCAGTACCCGCCGGGTCGATCGCTCCTACCGGATCTTCGCTACCCCACGCCGCGTGCCGATCACCGAGATGGAGTACGCCATCCCGCGCGAGCACGCCGCCGAGGCGGTGCGGCAGGTTCTGGCGCTCGCCGAACAGCCGCGCTTCGACGTCCCGGTGCCGATCGAAGTGCGTTTCGTGGCCCCTGACGATGCCTTCCTCAGCCCAGCCGGAGGCCGGGCCAGCTGCTATATCGCAGTGCATCAGTTCGAGCGGATGGCTTGGGAGCCGTATTTCCGTGCCGTGGAACAGATCCTGCGCGGGGTCGGCGGGCGGCCACACTGGGGCAAACGGCACTTCCGCTCCGCCGCCGACCTGGCCCCGGAGTACCCGGACTGGGATCGGTTCGCCGCGGTCCGGGACCGGCTGGATCCGGGCCGTCGCTTCACCAACGCCTACGTCGCGCGAGTACTGGGGGATTGAGCGTGCCTCTGCTGTACGACCGTTTCCCCGAGCTCCGAGATACCGTGCCGCACCTGTCGCTGGGCGCGGCACCGACCCCGCTCTGCCGGCTGCCACCATTCCCCGGCACCGAGACCGAGATCTGGCTCGCGGACGAGGGCGCCTTCGGTGACGGTGGCTGGGGCGGCAACAAGGTCCGCAAACTGGAGTGGCTACTGCCCGACGTCGTCCGCCGAGGCCGGCGCACCATCCTCACCGTCGGCGGGCTGGGTACCAACTGGGGGCTGGCCACCGCGCTCTACGCGCGCGAGCAGGGGCTCGCCACCGTACTGGCCCTGGTCGACCAGCCGGTGGACGGGCATGTGCACGCCCAGCTCGAGCGCATCCGGAACTCCGGCGCCACCGTGTACTTCACGCACACCGTGGCGCGCACCGCACTCACCGTGCCGTGGCTGCTGGCCCGGCACCGCACCGGGTCGACCCCGCCGTATCTGCTGCCTGCCGGTGGGTCGTCGCCGCTGGGCCTGCTCGGCTACGTCGAGGTCGGCCTGGAACTCGCGGCCCAAGTAGCGGCCGGCGTCATGCCTGAACCGACACATATCGTCACCGCCGTCGGCTCTGGCGGCACGGCCGCCGGGCTGGCGCTGGGGCTCACCCTCGCCGGACTGCGCACCCAGGTGGTGGGCGTCGTGGTCAACGACAAGCTCCGGCTGGACCCGCGCAGCCTGCTGCGGACGGCCGGGCGTACCGAACGGCTGCTGCGTGCCCGCGGCGCGCACCTACCGAACGTGGCGCTGACGGCAGATCGGCTGTTGCTGGTGCGCGACCAGCTCGGTCCCGGCTACGGCCATGCGACCGACTCCGGCCGGGCCGCACAGATATCGGCCCGCGAGAACGCCGGACTACACCTCGAACCCGTCTACACCGCCAAAGCGATGGCCGCGATCCTGGACCCGCAGGGGGGATTCGGTACCGGACCCATCGTCTATCTGCACACCGACGGCACTCGGTGATCACACGAGACCGCAGCTCGAAACGAACGTAAAAGGGACGCCGACGAAACGACTGAGCCCCCACCCGGACACCGGATGGGGGCTCAGTAGAGTCTCTACCAGCAGCGATACACGCGCTGCCCTACTTCTTCGCAGAGGCTAATCCGCTTCGGAACTCGACGACGTCGCCGTCGGCCATGACGTAGTCCTTGCCTTCCATCCGGACCTTGCCGGCGGACTTGGCGGCGGCCATGGAACCGGCCTCGACGAGGTCGGTGAAGGCGACGATCTCGGCCTTGATGAAGCCGCGTTCGAAGTCGGTGTGGATGACGCCGGCGGCCTTGGGGGCGGTGTCGCCCTGGTGGATGGTCCAGGCGCGGGCTTCCTTGGGACCGGCGGTGAGGTAGGTCTGCAGGCCCAGGGTGTGGAAGCCGGCGCGGGCCAGGGCGTGCAGGCCCGGCTCGGTCTGGCCGATGGATTCCAGCAGTTCGAGGGCGGATTCCTCGTCCAGCTCGAGCAGTTCGGCCTCGACCTTGGCGTCCAGGAACACCGCGTCGGCGGGGGCGACGGCGGCCTTCAGCTCGGCCTTCTTGTCCTCGTCGGTGAGGATCGACTCGTCGGCGTTGAAGACATAGAGGAATGGCTTGATGGTGAGCAGCGAGAGTTCTTTCAGCAGCTCGGTGTCCAGCTGGTCGCGCGCGGCGAACAGGGTCTTGCCGCTGTTGAGGATTTCCTGCGCCTGCTTGGCGGTGTCGGCGACCGGCTTGCGGTCCTTCTTGACCTTGGCTTCCTTGTCGAGACGGACCACGGCCTTCTCGAGGGTCTGCAGGTCGGCCAGGATGAGCTCGGTCTCGATCACCTCGATGTCGGACAGCGGGTCCACCTTCCCGTCGACGTGGATCACGTCGTCGTCGGCGAAGACGCGCACGACCTGGCAGATGGCATCGGCCTCACGGATATTGGCGAGGAACTTGTTGCCCAGGCCCGCACCCTCGGAGGCGCCCTTCACGATGCCCGCGATGTCGACGAACGACACCACCGCGGGGACGAGGCGCTCGGAGCCGAAGATGCCGGCCAGCGTGTTCAACCTCGGGTCCGGCAGCGGCACCACACCGACATTCGGCTCGATGGTGGCGAACGGGTAGTTCGCGGCCAGCACGTCATTGCGCGTCAGAGCGTTGAACAGCGTCGACTTTCCGACGTTGGGCAGGCCGACGATTCCGAGGGTGAGACTCACGAGAGTGGGAGTCTACCCGGACCGGCAGCCCGCTCCGTCACCGCAGGTCCGGGGCTGGTCCGTCAGGCCCGTGGGTTGCGGCCGAGGTAGGCCAGCAGTTCGTCGGCCACCAGGTTGCCGCTCGCGGGCAGTCCGGTGACGACGGGCGCGAAGACGCCGTAGTCGCGCAGCGGCTCGACGAGGCCGCGGGCGGCGGTGAGCAGGTGCCCGGCCAGTTCTTCGGTGAGCGGCGAGGGCTGCCCGGTGCCGCTGGCGATGTCCCAGGCGTGCACCGCGGCGTCGAGCGCGCACATGACCGCGGCCACCGGGGTGGGGAGCTCGCCGTGCGGCAGCGGGGTGGGCACCGTCTCGGTGCCGTCGGTGACGGTGGCCCAGGCAGTGGCGGTGGGTTCGATTGCGGCGGAGACCAATTCGACCGCGCCGCCGTCGATGTGGCCGGAGGGCTCGAACGGGTTGCAGGCCGGGCCGTCACCGATGCCGAGGAACTTGGCGTAGGCCAGCTGATCACCGGCCGCGTGCTGAACCACCTGCGTCACAGTCCACTCCGAGCACGGGGTGGGGTTGTCCCATTGGTTCGCGCCCACACCGGCCACGACCTCGGCGAGCGCGCGGTGCGACGCCGCGAGGACCTCGCGCCAGGCCGGGGCGAGGACGGTGGCGGGCGAGTTGCCGGTCTGCGGGTTGGCGCTCATTGTTCTTGCCTCTCAGGTCGTTTCGATCCGTTGAGATAAAGGTATGACCCGATTAGGCTGGTTTTCTTCCTAATAATCCGGCCGGACGGAAGGGCGCTGTGTGACCTCCACCACAACCCGCTTGCTGCGCCTGCTGTCCCTGCTCCAGGAGCGCACCCTCACCGGAGGCGAACTGGCCGAACGACTCTCCGTCACCGACCGCACCCTCCGCCAGGACATTGCGCGCCTGCGCGAACTCGGCTACCCGGTGCACGCCGCCCGCGGCCCGGTAGGCGGCTACCGCCTCGGCCAGGGCGCCACCATGCCCCCACTGCTGCTCGACGACGACGAGGCCGTCGCGGTGGCCGTCGCCATGAACGTGGCCGCCGACGGCAGCACCGGCATCGCCGACATCCACGCCAATCTCCAACGCGCCCAGGAGAAAATGGACCGCATCCTCCCGAAACGCCTGCAACGCAAGGTCACCGCACTGCGTTCCGTCACGGACATCGGCCCCGCCGTCACCGGATCCCGGGAACCCGACGCCCCCGTCTCCGCCGAAACCCTCGCCACCCTGGCCACCGCCATCCGCGCCACCACCACCCTGCGCGCCGACGCCTCCGAACTCGAGCCCTACCGATTGATCAGCTGGCAACGCCGCTGGTACCTGGTCGCCTACAGTCTCGATTCCCACTCCTGGCAGGCACTCCCGGTGGCGTCGATCGCCGAAATCCTGCCCGGCACACGACATTTCGCCCCACGCCCACTCCCCGACTCCGACCTCGTCGCCTTCGTCCTGCGCGAAATAGCCTCCACCGGTTGGCAAGTCCACGCCCGCGTCACCGTCCTGGCCCCCGCTGAAACCGTCATAGCCCGCATCAACCCCACAGTCGGCGTCGTCGAACCCCTCGACGACACCTCCTGCCTCCTGCTGACCGGAGCCGACCGTCTGGAAACCATCGCCATCTACCTCAGCATGCTGATGATGGATTTCCGCGTCACCGACCCACCCGAACTCGTCACCCACATCCGCACCCTCGCCCACCGATACGCGGCCGCCACCTATCCGTGAACTCCACCGATGAGTCAGCAGCGATTGCCAGTGTGGTGATTACTACTGGGTGCCGGCAGGTTCGGGCAGGACCGTGACGTGGCGAACGGTTCCGGACAATCCTGGCAGCTCGACGGGTGCGGTCCAGGTGCGGAATCCGTCGTGGCTGTCGCTGTAGAAGTACTTCTTCTCGGTATAGGCGTCGAAATAGATCCGGTGTCCTCCGTCGGGCAGTTCGATCTCGCAGTGACCTTCTCGCGGTGCAGCGCCGAATCTCCGCTTCCGGCCGGAGTAGCGGCGACCCAGCGCTCTGAGCCGAGTCGATAGCCTCGGTCGATCCGTCCACCGCGACCCGGCGCAGACGAAACCAGTTGGCGGCCTTGATCGTCGGTTCAGGCGAGCTGATCGAGGAGGGCCGCCAGTTCGCGAGCCCGGAACATGACACCGGCATGGCCGGCCTCGAGGCTGTGCACGTCGAAGGGATTGCCCGGGGTGAGGTGGTCGGCGTCGTCGATCATTTTCGTGGCCAGCGCCGCGGAGATGACATTGTCCCGGGTGAGACGTATGTAGCTGTGGGGAATTCGTCCCCAGGTGTCGGCCTCGACCCGGGCGTCGGCGAAATTGGTTTGCGCGCCGTCCTCGGGCTGCATTCCGAAGTTGAGTACCAGGAGCATCTGCTCGAGCGTGGCCTCGGGCATATTGGTCACCCGGAAATCCTCGAGCGCTTCGGGATCGGCCGAACGCAGGTTGAATCGGATGAGGCCGCGGGATACCGGCTCCATTCCCAGGAACAGCGAATGGTCCGGATTCGGGATCGGGACGTCCTTCAAGGCTTCGGGAGTCTGGCTCAGCGCCATGGCGCTGGGCGCGTCCGGGGTGGACGGGCAGAAGGCGGACAGGTAGACGATGCGGTGAATGGCCTCGGGTATGGCATTGCCTACCAGACCGATCGTGATGCCGCCGAGGCTGTGGCCGACCAGGATCACCGGGCCGTGCCGCCGCACCTGCCGCACCGCGTCGATGACGTGGGTGACATTGTCCTGCACGGTGATTGCGGCCATCGGCGACGGCCCGGTGGTGAATGCGGCAATGTCCTGCGCCTGATACGACAGCGGTATCGAGGCGTCGAGCCCGTGGCCGGGCAGATCCACCGGCAGGCTGCGGTGTCCGAGCAATGCCAGTTCGCGCACCACGGGCGTCCAGAAGAAACTGTTGCTCGTCAAGCCGTGGACGAACACGAATGTCGGTGCGGTGGTGGAGATTTCAGAGAGTTGACCGTCAGGTTCGGGCATATTTCCCCCAGTGGTCGACAACGACGGATGCTGGGTTCTTTACCCAAACCCGCGTGCCGTCAACCTTCCGCGCTGAGGGAGGGCAGCTCACGGCTCGTGCTCGCGACGGGTGTGAGCTCGGCGGCGGGGATCTCGGTGCCGTGCAATGAGGTTCCGACGGTTTCGCGCAGGAAGGCGCAGGCGGCCAGGCCGATCAGGGAGGCGGCGACCATATAGCCCGCGGGGAACAGGGACCAGCCGGTGCGCTCGATGACCGCCTCGTTGACCAGCGGGGCGGTCCCGCCGAAGACGGCCGTGGATACGTTGTAGCCCAACGCGAATCCCGCATAGCGCACGTGGGTGGGGAAGATGGCCGGGAAAGTCGAGCTGATCGTGGACAGCTGCGGTATGTACAGCAGGCCCAGTACCACGAAACCGATGACGGCCCAGACGGTCCCGCGGCCCATCAGCCAGTACATGGGCACCGCGAGGACGGTGAGCCCCACCAGCGAGACCAGCCACAGCGGGCGCCGGCCGACCCGGTCGGAGAGCCGGCCGAACAACGGCAGCGACACCATCATCACCAGCTGGCCGATGAGCATCATGGCGGTGGTGGTGGATTCGCCCAGGCCGATGGTGTGCCGCAGGTAGGTGGGCTGATATGTGAGCAGCGTGTAGTTCACCACGTTGAGCGCGACCACCAGCCCGATCAGGGTGAGCAGTTCGCGCCGGTAGGTGGTCAGCACCTGGCGCAGGCCGCCCGGCGGGGTGGCCCGGTCGTCCTGCTCGGACAGCTCGGTGAAGACCGGGGACTCGTCCAGCTTGCCGCGCAGATACCAGCCGGTCAGGCCCAGTGGGACGGCCAGCAGGAACGGGATGCGCCAGCCGCCGGCGTACATGGCGTCCGAACCGAGTGCCAGCTGGCAGGCCAGCACCACCGCCGAACCACCGACAAAGCCTGCGAGCGTCCCGAATTCGAGGAAGCTGCCCAGGAATCCGCGCCTGCGGTCCTCCGCACATTCCGCGAGATAGGTTGCGGCGCCGCCGTATTCGCCGCCGGTGGAGAAGCCCTGCACCACCCGCAGCAGGATCAGCAGGATCGGCGCGAGCACGCCGGCCATGGCATGGGTCGGCAGGATGCCGATGGCCCCGGTGGCCACCGACATGATCAGGATCGTGGTCGCCAGCACGGCCTTGCGGCCGATGCGGTCGCCCAGCGGACCCCACACCATGCCGCCCAGCGGGCGCAACACGAACGAGATCGCGAAGCCCAGCATGGTGCCGAGGGTGCCCAGCGAGCCCGGGAAGAAGGCGGACGTGAGGTAGCCGGCCGTGGCGGCGTACACGCCGTAGTCGAACCACTCGGTGGCATTGCCCATGGCACTCGCGGCGACCGACCTCCGCAGCGGAAAGCCGGCCCTGTTCGGTTCCGTCGTATCTCGCACGAAACAGACCGATACCCACGCACACCATTCGCAAACTGCGAGGGGCCCCGAACGGCCCCGTCCCCACCGGCTCTTACCAGTGCCGACACCACGATCGTGATTGCCGTCACAAATGCGGCAAATTGGTCTCGGCGGTTCGATCGGCGGGGCCGGATACGCCCCAATCCCATCGCGTCCGTCTAGGGTATAGGCGCGGCGATGCCGCGCAGTCAGTGAGGCATGAACAGCGGTATGTTCCGTGGTTTTTCCACCGAATCCGAAAGGCGCTGTATGGCTGGGGACTTGACGCAAATCGAGCTACTGACGGAATTGGAGCCGGTTGTCGCGGCCAATATCGACCGGCATCTGTCCACGGCGAAGGACTGGTGTCCGCACGACTATGTGCCCTGGAGCGAGGGCCGCAACTTCGCGGCCATGGGTGGCGAGGATTGGGAGCCCGAGCAGTCACGGCTCTCCCAGGTCGCCAGGGTCGCGATGATCACGAACCTGCTGACCGAGGACAACCTGCCCTCCTACCACCGGGTGATCGCCGAGAACTTCTCCCGGGACGGCGCGTGGGGCACCTGGGTCGGCCGCTGGACCGCCGAGGAGAACCGCCACGCGATCGCCATGCGGGACTACCTGGTGTGCACCCGCGCTGTCGACCCCGTCGCGCTGGAGAACGACCGGATGGTGCACCTGACCCGCGGCGTCCACGCACCGGATGGCTTCGGCGGCGTCCTCGATCAGGTCGCGTACGTGACCTTCCAGGAGTTGGCCACCCGGGTCAGTCACCGCAGCACCGGACGGGTCTGCGACGACCCGATCGCCGAACGGATGCTGCAACGCATAGCGGCCGACGAGAACCTGCACATGATGTTCTATCGCAACGTCACCGGTGCCGCCTTCGACGTCGCGCCCGACCAGGCGATGGAGTCGGTGACCAAGATCGTGAAGACCTTCGCCATGCCCGGCACCGGCATGCCGAACTGGCGTCGCAACGGCGTTTTGATGGTCAAGCACGGAATCTACGATCTGCGCCAGCATCTGGACGAGGTCCTGTTGCCGGTCCTGCGCATATGGAACGTCTTCACGCGCACCGATTTCGGCGCGCGCGGCGAACGCAGTCGCGAAGATCTCGACCAGTACCTCGAGAAACTCGGTCGCGATGTCATCCGGTTCGAAGAACAACGCGAACGCATCCTCAGCCGCGAAGCGGCCCGGGTCGGCTAGCCGGTAGGTCGGGCGTGCGCACGGCGCATGCCCGACCAGGTACCGGTCCTGTGTGTCAGTGGCCGCCCAGACCGGAGAGGGCGATGCCGCGGACGAAGGCGCGCTGAGCGAGCGCATAGAGCAGCAGCAGTGGCAGCAGGATGACCGTGGCCGCGGCCATCAGCAGCGGCCAGTTGGTCGAGTACTGTCCCTGCAGCCGGACGAGACCCAGGGTCGCGGTCGCGTAATCGTTGCGTTGAATCATGATCAGGGGCCAGAGGAAGTCGTTCCAGACGGTGATCCAGGTGAGGACCGCCAGCACCATGACCGCCGGCTTGGTGTGCGGCAACAGGACTCGCCAATAGGTCTGCCACGGGGTACAGCCGTCCAGAATGGCCGCCTCCTCCAATTCGATGGGGAGGGTGCGGAAGAACTGGCGCATCAGGTACGTGCCGAAGGCGCTCCCGAAGAGACCGGGAACGATCATCGCCCAGGGCGTGTCCATCCAGCCGAAGGCCCGCATGAGCAGGAACTGCGGGATGACGGTGACGGTGAGCGGGACCATGAGGGTGGCCAGGTAGCCCACGAACAGCACCTCGCGGCCGGCGAAACGCAGGCGGGCGAAGGCGTATCCGGCCAGAGAGCAGAAGAAGACCTGGCCGGCGGTCACGCAGGCGGCGTAGACGACGGTGTTGAGCAGCATGCGGCCGAGCGGGATGGCATCGAAAGCCTCCCGGTAGTTGGACCATTGGGGATGCGACGGCAGCAGCGCCGCGTCGGTCAGCTCACCGTCGGACTTCAGGGAGGCCGAGACGGACCACAGGATCGGGGTCAGCGCGCACCACGCCACCACGATCAGCGCCAGATAGGTCAGCGCTCCGGTGATCAAGCGCCGCACCACCCCGCCGCGACTCAAAGCTCCGCCTCGGATCGCCGGGCCAGCCATTGCTGGATCAGGGTGAAGGCCAGCAGGATTGCGAAGATCACCCAGGCCAGGGCGCAGGCGTAGCCGACCTCGTAGAAGCGGAAGGCGTTCTGGAACAGCATGATTCCCAGGACGTAGGTGCCGGTCTCGGGGCCGCCGTTGCTGCCGGTCAGGGCATATGCCTGGTCGAAGGCCTGGACCGAGTTGATGACGGTGATGACCAGGACGAAGGAGAGGGCGCCGCGGATCAGCGGGAGGGTGATCGAGCGGAAACGGCGCCAGGCGTTCGCGCCGTCGATTTTCGCTGCCTCGTATAGGTTTCCGGGGACGCCCTGCATGGCCGCGAGCAGGATCACGGTGGCGAAGGGTACCGATTTCCACACCGTCACCAGGCTCAGCGAGACCATGGCCCACTCCGGATCGGTCAGCCACGGCACCGGGCCGAGGCCGAGCCGGCCCAGCAGAATATTGGCGAGCCCGTCATCGCTGGCGAAGATGAAGCGGAACACCACCGCCATGGCGACGGTCGACGCCACCAGGGGCAGGAACGCCACGGTCCGGAACACCCCGACACCGCGCAGTTTCCGATTCAGCAGTCCCGCGACGGCGAGACTGACCGCCACCGTCGGCACCAGCGTCAGGATCGTGAACACGGCCGTATTCCGCAGGGCGATATAGAACAGCGGGTCCGCGGCGAACAACCGCCGATAGTTCGCCACACCCACGAACCGCGGCGGGCTGAACAGATCCCAGGAGTGGAAGCTCAGATACAGCGAAAACCCCAGCGGGAACAGCATGAACACCAGGATGGCGGCCAGATTCGGTGCCACGAACAGCCTTCCGGCGCGCGCCCGCCGCCGCTCCAGCACCGTCCCACCCCTCATTCCGCCGCCCGCAGTAGCTGATCGATATCGGCGCTGGTCTGCCCGCCCAGCGAGTCCGCTGTCGCCGCGCCCCGCAGCACTCGATTGCAGCCACGCTCGAGCAGCGCTTCCACCTTGCCCCACACGGGCGTCACGGCCAGCGGACGCGAATTCTCGGGCCCCTCGGTGAAGACCTCGAGATTGCGCAGCGCCGGATGGGCCGCGGCGAATCCCGGTGACCGCATGGCCGATCGCAGGACCGGCACGAACAGACCCGACTCCGCGATGATGGCCTGCCCCTCGGGCCCGGTCGCGAACTTCACGAATTCCCACGCCTGTTCGCGCCGTGGACTGCTCGCCGCGATGGCCAGTCCGGTGCTGCCGATATCGGTGATCGCGCTCGAACCCCCGTCCGGCCCGACCGGCAGCACCGTGACATCGAAGTCGAGGTCGTCGTGCCCGGTGAACTCCGAGTACAGCCAGTGCCCGCCCATCAGCATGGCGGCCCGCCCGCTGCGGAACAGATCCTGCGCCGAAACCGATTGCCGGTCACCGACACTGGGCGCGACCCGATGCCGCACGGCCAGGTCGGCATAGAACTGGAACCCGGCCGCGAACCGCGGATCACCGAGATTGGTGCTGGTGGGCCGCACCGGCGGACTGAACCATTCGACGCCGTTGTTCATGCCGAAACAGGCCGCCGAGAAGTAGGGCACCCAGGCGTCCACGAACCCCCACTGCCCGATGCGCCCGTCGGCGTCGCGGTGGGTGAGCGCCCGCGCGGCCGCCAGGAACTCCGCGAACGTCCAGGCCTCGGACCAGCGGGCCGGCGGGCGAATCCCCGCCTCGGCGAACAGCTTCCGGTTGTAGTAGAGGAACACCCCCGACCACTGCTCCGGCAGCGCGTACTGCCCGCCGTCCCAGACGAAGGTGTCGCGCAGTGTCGCGTACCCGTCGGCGCGCAGCCGGGCGGCGTAATCCGGGTCCCGGTCGAGGAATTCGCGCAGATCCACCAGCACACCACGATCGGCGAGCCCGGCGTAGAGCAGCTCCCACGCCATCAGCACATCCGGGCATTTGCCGCCCGCGCAGTAGGTGAGCATCTGCTGCAGGGGATCGGGCCCGGACATGATGGTGCGGATCTTGATATCCGGTCGCCGCCGGTGGAATTCGTCGATGATGCGCAGCCGCGCCCGGGCCTCCTCGGGCCGCGCCTGGAAGAAGAAGGTGACCGCGTCGTCGTTCCCGCCCGCGCAGCCGCCCGCGGCCAGCAGCGCCGCCAGCGCGGCCGAGCGCAGCAGGCTACGCCGATCCATTCCGCCGGGCCGGGCCGCCCATTCGCTCGCCAAAGATATATCTCCGTGAACTAAACGAACTAAAGGACCACAGTGACGCAGATCTCGAATCAGCATGGCAGCATACGGGGAGCAACCTGCGACACGCGGCAAACACGCGAAATCGCGGGAACCCAACTGGCCCGCACCACCCCCGCGCGCCGTCCGCAGCGTCCGCCGGGCCACCCGTACCTGGCGGTACGACAGCAGGTGAACAGCCGGTCGAAGCCGGTTCACTCGCATGTCGGTTGGGCTACGTTGTGACCATTTCAGTTAGAAGCCGCAGTACCGCAGGGAGAGTTGTCGCATGGCGACCATCGAATACCTCCGGACGGATCCCGACCTACCTCCGGTAGGGGTCGTGGACCGGACGCCCATGACGCCCGCGAAGAAGGGCATCTTCCTCGTCATCGCCGTGATCGGCGCAATCGCCTGGGCCATCCTCGCTTTCATGCGCGGCGAGAACGTGAACGCGGTGTGGATCGTCATCGCCGCCCTCTGCACTTACGTACTCGCGTACCAGTTCTACGCCCGGCTCATCGAATACCGGATCACCAAGCCGCGCGATGACGTCGCCACTCCCGCCGAGGAGATGGAGAACGGCAAGGACTACATGCCGATGGACCGCCGGGTCCTGTTCGGCCACCACTTCGCCGCCATCGCGGGCGCCGGCCCGCTGGTCGGCCCGGTGCTCGCCGCACAGATGGGCTACCTGCCCGGCACCATCTGGATCATCGTCGGCGTGGTGCTGGCCGGTGCGGTGCAGGACTACCTGGTGCTGTGGGCCTCGGTGAAGCGCCGCGGCCGGTCGCTGGGCCAGATGGCGCGCGACGAGCTCGGCGTGGTCGGCGGCATCGCGGCCATCATCGCGGTGCTGGTGATCATGATGATCCTGCTGGCGGTACTGGGCATCGTCGTGGTGAATGCCCTTGCCGCGACCAAGAATCCGACCACCGGCGCGCTCGAGGGTGGCAGCCCGTGGGGTGTGTTCTCCATCTCGATGACCATCCCGATCGCCCTGTTCATGGGCCTGTACCTGCGCTTCTTCCGGCCCGGCAAGGTCGGCGAGGTGTCGCTGTTCGGCTTCGTGCTGCTGCTGGCGGCGATTCTGCTCGGCAATCCGGTGTCCCAATCCGGTTGGGGCCGCGACCTGTTCACGCTGTCCGGTACCACCATCGCCTGGATGCTGATCATCTACGGCTTCATCGCCTCGGTGCTGCCGGTATGGCTGCTGCTGGCTCCGCGCGACTACCTGTCCACCTTCATGAAGATCGGCACCATCGGCCTGCTCGCCATCGGCGTGCTGGTCACCATGCCGGTGCTGCAGGCCCCCGCGGTCTCCCAGTTCGCATCCAACAGCAACGGTCCGTCCTTCGCGGGCAGCCTGTTCCCGTTCCTGTTCATCACCATCGCCTGCGGCGCGCTGTCCGGCTTCCACTCGCTTGTGTCCTCGGGCACCACGCCGAAGCTGCTGGAGAAGCAGTCGCAGGCGCGCATGATCGGCTACGGCGGCATGCTGATGGAGTCGTTCGTGGCGGTCATGGCGAT
Organism: Nocardia sp. NPDC051981; assembly: GCF_040680715.1. Lineage (NCBI taxonomy): Bacteria > Bacillati > Actinomycetota > Actinomycetes > Mycobacteriales > Nocardiaceae > Nocardia > Nocardia sp. NPDC051981. The sequence goes on from NZ_JBFAXK010000021.1 coordinate 50,450, forward strand.
CATCGCGGCGTCGATCCTGGATCAGCACCTGTACTTCGCCATCAACAGCCCCGGCCTCACCTCGGCGCAGGCCGCGGCCGACAGCGTGAACAAGCTCGGTGTGGGCGGCAGCCCGATCGACGCGAAGTACCTCAACGACATGGCGCAGGGCGTCGGTGAGTCCCGGGTCTACTCGCGCACCGGTGGCGCGCCCACCCTCGCCATCGGCATGACCGAGGTGATGCACAAGTTCATCGGCGGTACCTCGCTCAAGGCGTTCTGGTACCACTTCGCCATCATGTTCGAGGCGCTGTTCATCCTCACCACCATCGACGCGGGCACCCGTGTCGCGCGGTTCATGCTCTCGGATTCGCTGGGCAACCTGGGCGGCGTGGCCAAGAAGTTCCGGGATCCGTCGTGGTGGCCGGGCGTGTTCATCTGCTCCGGCGTGGTCGTGGCCGCGTGGGGTTCGGTGCTGCTGATGGGTGTCACCGACCCGCTGGGCGGCATCAACACCCTGTACCCGCTGTTCGGCATCTCCAACCAGCTGCTGGCCGCGATCGCGCTGACCGTGGTGCTGGTGATCGTGGTCAAGAAGGGGCTCGTGAAATGGGCCTGGATTCCGGCGCTTCCGCTGGTCTGGGACCTGATCGTCACCATGACGGCCTCGTTCCAGAAGATCTTCTCGGGTGACCCGAAGATCGGCTACTGGACGCTGCACAACAACACCATCGACAAGCAGAACGCCTACATCGCCGCACGCGATTCGGGGCAGCTGCCGAAGGGCGTCAAGGACGCCGCCGCGCTGAATCAGCAGATCCACGATATGGACAAGATCATCCGCAATACCTTCGTCCAGGGCACGCTCTCCATCGTGTTCGCGGTGATGGTGCTGATCGTGGCGCTGGTCGGCGTGTGGGTCTGCCTGCGCGCCATCCGCAAGGGCGGCAGTGAGACCACCGAATCGCCGGAGGTGCCGTCGAAGATCTTCGGCCCCAGCGGTTTCCTCGCCACCAAGGCGGAGAAGGAGGTCCAGCAGGAATGGGACACGCTGATCGCCGAGGGCAAGATCCGCGCGCCCGGCGCGGCCACGGTCGCCAGTCATTGACGCGCCGATGAGTACCTCCGAAGCCCCGCTCGCCGCAGGTCCGCTGCGGCGGGCGGGGCTCGCCCTCGTCCGGGCCGTGAAAGCCGTTGCCTGGTGGTTCAACTCGATCCTCGGCGGCAACGACTACGCCCGCTACGTCGATCACCTGCGGCTGCGGCACCCGGGATGCGAGATTCCCAGCGAGCGCCAGTATTGGCGCGATCGCCATGCGGCCGCCGCCAAGAACCCCGCAAATCGCTGCTGTTGACACGAGTGGCGGTTTTCCGCCAACATCCATGTCCGATACCCGCTAGCAGAGGTCCGCCGGGACTGACATGGTGGTATGCGTGAGTGCGAACGACTTGGATTTCGAGCGTTGCTACCGCGCCGTGGCAACCCGGGACGCCCGGTTCGACGGGCAGTTCGTGACCGCGGTGCGCACCACCGGAATCTATTGCCGCCCTTCCTGTCCGGCCATCACCCCCAAACGCACCAATGTCACCTTCCTGCCCACCGCGGCCGCCGCACAGCAGCACGGCTTCCGCGCCTGCCGCCGGTGCCTGCCCGACGCCGCACCCGGCTCACCCCTCTGGAACACCCGTGCGGACCTGGCCTCCCGCGCCATGCGCCTGATCGGCGACGGGGTCATCGAACGCGGCGGCGTGCCCGCCCTGGCCGATGCCCTCGGCTACTCCCAGCGCCAGCTCACCCGGGTACTCACCAGCGAGCTGGGCGCCGGCCCACTGGCACTCGCGCGTGCCCACCGCGCGCACACCGCCCGGCTGCTGATCCAGACCACCCGGCTGCCCATGTCGGACATCGCGTTCGCGGCCGGATTCGCCAGCATCCGGCAGTTCAACGACACCGTGCGCGAGGTGTTCGCGGTCAGCCCGACCACGCTGCGCGAGGAATCCCGGCGTCGCAACGGCGACACACTCCCGGCCACCAACGGGCTGCTCACCCTGCGACTCCCCTATCGCGAACCGCTCGACAAGTCGTGGCTGGAATGGTTCCTGTCCGCCCACACCGTCCCGGGCGTGGAGCTGTGGGAGAACGGCGTCTACAGCCGCAGCCTGCGAACACCGCACGGCCACACCACCATTCGGCTGTCCATCCAGCCCGGCCACGTGCGGGCCGCACTGTCGCTACAGGACATGCGCGACCTCGCGCCGACCGTCGCCCGCATCCGGCACCTCCTGGATCTGGACGCCGATCCCATCGGGATCGACGAGGCCATGGCCGCCGGCATGGCGGGAAGTCCACCGCGCCCGGGCTTTCCGGGCGCCGTGCTGCCCGCCGGCATCCGGGTCCCCGGCTGCCTGGACGGCCCGGAACTCTTGCTGCGCACCATGATCGGTCAGCAGATCTCGGTGGCCGCGGCCAATACCCACACCGCGCGGCTGGTACAGGGCCTGGGCGAGACCATCGCCGGTCCGATCCCGCACCTGTTCCCCACCGCCGAGGCCATCGCCGAACGCGGCTCCGAGGTGCTGACCGGGCCGAGCCGGCGCACCGAGGCCATCGTCGGCGCGGCCAAGGCGCTGGCCACCGGCGACCTGGTGCTGCACTCCGGCCGTACCGCCGGTGAACTGCGCCGCGACCTACTGGCCCTGGACGGGGTCGGGCCCTGGACCGCGGACTACGTCACCATGCGCCTGCTCGCCAATCCGGACGTGCTCCTGCACTCCGACCTGATCGTGCGCCGCGGCGCGGGACTGCTCGGCATCGACCTCGCCGATACCGCCCGCTGGTCGCCGTGGCGCTCCTACCTCACCATGCACCTGTGGAAACACGCCCTCGCCCATCCCGCCGAGGCCAACCGGAGGACCCCGTAGTGAGCTCCGAAACCCCTGTCGGCACAGCCGATTACGCCACCGTCGCGACACCCGCCGGGCCGTTCACCGCCATCGTGGACGCCGACGGGGTGGTCCTCGCCTCCGGCTGGACCGTCGATCCGGAGGAGCTGCGGGCGCTCATCCACCCCGGCATCCGGCCCGCAGGACTGCGCGGACGCGACGCCCTCGGCGTGGTCACACGGGCCGTCACCGAGTACCACGCCGGTCACCTCACGGCCATCGACGGCATCGCCGTGCGCCAGGTCTCCGGACCGTTCCTCACCCACGCCTGGGAGATCCTGCGCAAGGTGCCGGCCGGAGCTCCCGTCACCTACACCGACTTCGCGGCCATCTCCGGGCGGCCCGCCGCCACCCGCGCGGCGGCCAATGCCTGCGCCCGCAATGCCGCCGCGCTCTTCGTGCCCTGTCACCGGGTGATCCGCACCGACGGCAGCCTCGGCGGCTTCCGCTACGGCCTGCCGATCAAGCGCTGGCTGCTCGACCACGAGTCGGCCTGAGGGCTCTCGCCCACGGGGTCCGCGCCCGAGCGTGCCCGGGCCGCGTCGGTGCCCGGGCGTACGGTGGCAGCCATGTGCCGCAACATTCACACCCTGCACAACTTCGAGCCGCCGGCCACCCCGGACGAGGTGTACGCGGCCGCCCTGCAGTACGTCCGCAAGATCAGCGGAAGCACCAAACCGTCCCAGGCCAACCAGGACGCCTTCGACCTGGCGGTGGAAGAGATCGCCGCCGCGACCACCCGCCTGCTGAACGGCCTGACCACCACCGCCCCGCCCAAGGACCGCGAGGCCGAGGCCGCCAAGGCGCGCGCCCGCGCCGAAGTGCGCTTCGCGGGCCGATAACCGAATCGGCCGGATCAGCGTGCGGATGCGCTGTTCAGTTCAGCCGGCCGTCCAGGGCCGCAGTTTCTCCGGGTTCCGGATCACCCAGATGCGGGTTATCCGGCCGTCTGCGATATCGAACGCGTAGACCGAGACGACGGTGCCGTCGAGCTGCGCGACCAGGCCGGGCTGGCCGTTCACCGTCCGCTCCAGCAGGGTTACCGCGGGGCCGCGGGCGGCGATTTCCATCCAGGCGTGGGCGACCTGCTCACCGCCGTTGATCGGGTCGTGGAAGGATAGCGCCAGGCCGCCGCCGTCGGCCGTGGCGATCACCTGCGGATCGAGCAGGCCGATCAGAGCCTCGATATCCTTTGTCTCCCAAGCCCGTTTGAAATCCCGGACCACCTCGGTGCGCACGGCGCCCGACGGGCTCCGCGAGGTATCGATGCGGCGGCGGGCACTGGAGGCGAGCTGGCGGCAGGCCGCTGGGGTGCGCCCGACGATGCCGGCCACCTCGGCGAAGGAATAGCGGAAGACGTCGTGCAGGATGAACGACACCCGCTCTGCCGGTGTCATGGAATCCAGCACGACGAGGAAGGCCATGCTGATCGACTCGTCGAGGGTGACCCGGTCGGCGGGATCGACGGGGGCGGGACCGTCGAGCCATTCGGATCGGTCGGGGACCGGCTCCGGAATCCATTCGCCCACATAGCGTTCCCGTCTGGCGCGCGCCGAGCCGAGCAGATCGAGGCAGATCCGGCCGGCGACCGTCGTCAACCACGCGCCGGGCGCCGCCACCTCCCGCCGCTGCCGCTCGGACAGCGCGTACCAGCGAGCGTAGGTCTCCTGTACCACATCCTCGGCCTCGGACAGGGAGCCGAGCAGCCGGTAGGCGAGATTGATCAGCTGACGGCGTTCATCGATCACCCCGGGCAGGTGCGGGTCGGTCATATGCGGCTCCTTCGGTCTGTGCGTACCCCACCGAAATCGACGAATCAGCGACCCGATTTGTGAGGTGGCCTGACATTCCGGACGGCTGTGTCGTCGGAGGGTCATGACGTTCTCAGCAGAGCAGGAGTTCCGGAAATGATCAGAATCGGCATCATCCTCGGCAGTACCCGGCCCAACCGCAAAGGCCCACAGGTCGCCCAGTGGGTTCTGGACTCGGCAGCGCAGCGCGGCGACGCCGAGTTCGAACTGATCGACCTGCGCGACCACCCGCTCCCGCATCTCGACGAGCCCGTGCCGCCGATGTTCGGCCCGTCGATGCATGCGCACACCCGCGCCTGGGCCGAACGGATCGCCCGATTCGACGGCTTCGTGATCGTCACCCCGGAGTACAACAGCGGCGCCCCCGGGGTGCTGAAGAACGCCCTCGACCATCTGCTCCGGGAGTGGACCGACAAGGCAGTCGGATTCGTCTCATACGGCGCGGCCGGCGGTGCCCGTGCCGTGGTGCAGCTGCGGGTGGTCTGCAGCGCGCTGGGCCTGGCCGATGTCGGCTATCAGGTCGCGATCTCGGTGCTCACCGACTTCGAGGACCACACCACCTTCACACCCCGCGACCATCATGCCGCCGCCCTGACCAAGACGCTGGATCAGGTCATCGCCTGGAGTGGTGCGCTCGCGCCGCTGCGCGCCGCCGCCGAAACCACTCTCGTCAATTCCTGAGGAGTCGATCATGACCACACCCGATGACCTTCAGTCACGCGCCGACCGCATCGAGGCCGATGAAGCCGAGATTCGCCGGAACATCGACAAGGTGGTCGAAGGACTGCGAGCCAAAGACCTCGACGCACTGAAACAGGCGTACACGCCCGACGTCGTGTCCTTCGATGTCGAGCCGCCGCTCCAGCATGTCGGGATAGCGGCGAAACTCGAGAACTGGGCGAAGGTCTTCCAGTTCTTCAAGAGTGTGACCTATGAGGTACGCGATCTGACGTTCACCATCGGCGATGATGTGGCATTCGGGCACGCCTTCGCTCGCCTCAGCGGCACGCTGAGGAACGGGGCCGCGACGAGCGGAATGTGGGTCCGGGTCACCTACGGCCTGCGGAAGATCGACGGCACCTGGTTGATCGCGCACGATCAGGTCTCGGTGCCGTTCGACATCTCGAGCGGCAAAGGCGTGGTCGACCTGGAGCCCTGACGGGACGGGGTGTCGGGGGCCGTCGTCGTGCGGGCTTTCGGCCTGCCGAAAGCCTATGCGCCGACCGAGGTTTCGAGGCGGGAGCCGGTGCGGCCGCGAATGACGTGCAGGCGGCTGGGGATGCGCTGGCGCATTTCGTCCACATGGCTCACCACGCCGACCACCCGTCCCCCGGAACGGAGCTCGTCCAGGACGCCCATCACGGCGTCGAGGGTGTCGGCGTCGAGGCTGCCGAAGCCCTCGTCGATGAAGAGGGTGTCCATGACCAGGCCGCCGGATTCGGCCGACACGACGTCGGCCAGGCCGAGAGCCAGGGCCAGGGAGGCCATGAAGGTCTCGCCGCCGGAGAGGGTTTTGGCCGGCCGGATCGCGCCGGTGTAGTCGTCGCGGATGTCGAGGCCCAGGCCGCCGCGGCGGCCACGCGGGCCCGCGGCATCGGTGTGGACGAATTCGTAACGGCCGCCGGACATCCGGCGCAGCCGGACCGAACCGGCCAGCGCCACCTCCTCCAGGCGGGCGGCCAGCACGTACGAGCGCAGGGACATCCGGCGATTGTTCTCGCCGCGACCGGACACCACCTCGGCCAGGCGGGCCAGCTCGTCGTGGGAGCGCTGGAGCGGGGCGATGCGATCGACGGCCGCCGACAGCTGTGCGCACAGTGCCTCCAGTTGCGTCAGCCGCCGGTCCGCCTCGGCATTCGCGGCGACGGCCCGGTTCAGCTCCGATTCGGCCTGCGCCACCGCGGTTTCCAGCTCGCGCGGATCGCCGGGTTCGTCCTCCCCGGCCGACTGGATGTCGGGTTCGGCGAGCACGGCCTCGGCGTGCGCGCGAGCCCGGTCGGCGGCCACCAGCTCGTCCTCGATGGCCGTCTGCTGCGCGGCGGTGCGGGAGGCGGCGTCGACCGCGCGGGCGTACTCGCCCAGCACGCCGTAGTCCGGCCCCGACTCCCCCATCACCGGCGGCGCGGAATCCACCAGACCCGCGTCGTAGGAGAGCTTTTCGACCCGGACGGCGGCCATCGCGACCTGCTCGCGGGCAGTGGCCGCCTCGACACGTGCGGACCGTAGCGCGGTGGCCTCCTCGACCAGCGCCGCCAAGCGCGCCCGGCGGCGGTCGACGGTGCCGTCGGCGCCTGCGGCCGCACGCAACCGCTCGGTGAGTTCGGCCAGCCGCCGATCGGTGGCGACGATCCGCTCCATCGTTGCGCTGGAACGGCTTTCACATTCCCGCGCCTCGTCCTGCAGCCGGGTCTGATCCGCGCGCAGCGTACCGAGTTCGGCGGTCAGCCCGTCCACGAGACCCGCGATGCCCTTGGCCGCGGTGTACCGCCGGGTCGAATCGTCCAGTGCGGCGGCCAGTTCCGCCTTGTCGACATCACCGCCCCGCTCGACCAGCACCTCGACCGCCCGCTCCAGCTCGGCGACCAGTTGCCCGGCCCGCTCCCGCTCGGCCTCGGCCTTCCGCTCCGCGGCCAGCGCCGCGTCCTCGTCGGCCTTGGACACCGCATGCTCGGCCGGCCGCGCCGGATCCGGATGCGCGAGCGACCCGCACACCGCGCACGGCTCGCCCGCGGCCAGGCCCTCCGCCAGCTCCGCCGCCATCCCGGCCATGCGCTGCTCCCGCAGTGCCTGCGTACGCTGCCACGCCTCGGCGTGCCCGGTCCGCGCCCGCTCGAAAGCGGTCCCCGCCGCGGCCAGTTCACCGCGCCGCCGCTCCAACTCCACCGCGGCCGCGGCCGAAGTGCGCAACCGCTGGCACTCGGCCTCCAGCCCGGGCAATGCGGCCGCCGCATCCGCGGCGTCCCGCAACCGGACCTCCACCGCCGCAACGGCTTCCGGCAGCTCCCGTAGCCGCTGGGCCAGTTTGCCGGACCGGGCCTCCAGATCGGCCTGCTCGGTCCGCAATCCGGCCAGCTCCCGCGTCAGCCGGGTCGCCGAATCCGCATCCGCCCGAACCTCATCGAGCGCGCCCACCTGTGCGCTCCACCGCTGCACAGCCGCCTCGAGCCCCCCGGCGCGGCCCTCGAGCATCGCCGGTGCAGCATCCTCGACACCGGTGCCGTCGTGCGTCCGGTCACCAGCGTCGGAGTCGACGGCGTCGAACGGGCTGAGGGCGGTGAGATCTCCAGCGTGACCCGCGTCGGCGTCGATGTCGTCGAGGTCGGCGGCGAGGTCGGTGCCGGTGAGTTCCGCTGCGGCGAGATCGGCTGCGGCCCAGGCGGTTCCGGCGAGCTCGGCGCTGGCCGGTTCGAGGAGACGGTCGGCGAGTCGCTCGGCGGCGCGGGTGGCCTCGTCGGTGCGGCGGCGCAGGGTGACGGCGGCGGCGCGAGCCTCGGCCAGGGCGGTGGCGACGGGTTCGGCGCGGCGGGCCCGGTCGAGTTCGGACTGACGCGCGGCGCGCTGGTCGGAGGTGGCGGCGAAGTCGGCCAGCTGGGTGCGAGCCGCGGTGCGGCGGCGGAAGAGCTCATGGCGGCGGCGCTCCGCCTCGGCGGCGGCGCGGACACCGGCCGAATCCTGCCGGCGCTGCCGCAGATCGGCGGCCGTCTCGGTCACCAGGGTGCGGGCGGCCGCCAGCAGTGACTGCGACCAGCCGACCGACTCGAGGAGCCCGGCCGTCTCGGTGGCGGGCACGCCCGCGGCCGTACCGACCTGGGCGATGAGACGGTCGATGCTGTGCTTGCGGGCATCCAGATCGGCGGAGCTCGCGCGGCGCTTGTCGACCAGCCACTGCTCGGCGGTGCCGAAACGCTCGGTGTCGAAGAGCTTTTCGAGCAGCTTCTCGCGATCCTCGTTGTCGGCACGCAGGAATCGCGCGAAATCGCCCTGCGGCAGCAGCACCACCTGGAAGAACTGATCGGCGCTCATGCCCAGCAGGCGCAGCACCTCGTCGCCGATATCGGGTATGCGGGACAGGTTCTGGCCCCGCCCGTCCAGCCACTCCAGCGTGGCGGCCGCGTTCTCCTTCACCCAGCCCGACTTGGCGCGCTTGCTCGGCCGCTGGAATTCCGCCGACCGGTTCAGGCGCAGCCGCCGGCCACCGACCGTGGCCTCCAGCAGCACCCGGGGTGGTGTCTGCTGGTCGGCGTGGTCCGAATGCAGCCGCTTGATATCGCCACGCGCCCCCGGCACGCTCCCGTACAGCGCGAACGCGATGGCGTCCAGCACCGTGGTCTTCCCCGCCCCGGTCTGCCCGTGCAGCAGGAACAACCCGTCCGCACCGAGCTCGTCGAAGTCGACGACGGCCGTCTCGGCGAACGGTCCGAACGCCGTCAGCTCCAACCGATGCAGCCGCACGCCGCGCCCCCTTCCCTCAACGCCACTCCCCATCCAACTACCCGGCACTCGCCGCCCACCGCGGGACACGCCGAAACACTCAGCGCCCCAACGCTCATGCGGTCATCCCGCCGGCCACGTCGCCCGATTCGCCCGGCTCCAACCCGAAGTCACCCGGATCGAACAGCCCGAGCGCCGCATCGGCCTCCGCCGCACCCACCCCACGCACCGACCCATCGAACCCGGCCGCACTCACCACCCGCGCCGCAACCTCGGCCCCGCCGCCTCCCACCGAATCGGCACCCCCCGATCCATGTCCGGCATCTGCACCCGACGCATCGGCATCATCGGGCACGGCGAACAACGCGCCTTCCGCGGCCACGACAGCCTCCGCCGGCACAGCAGCTGTCAGTGCGCCACCTTCGGTAGTACCGGCCGCCTCGGCAGAGACGGCAACCGCGGCGGCCGCAGCCCCGTCGGCAGACACGGCGGCCGGATCGCCCACCGCACCGCCAACAGGTACGACAACCTCGGCTGCGACAGCGGCCGGAGAAATCGGCGCGGCGGCCGGGGTGGGAACGCGCAGGGGGGCTTCGGTTTCGCGGGTAGCGGCGGCGAGGGCGCGTTCGAGCCAGGTCATTTCGCCGGGGGTGGGGGTGCCGCGGACGTCGGCGAGGAAGCTCTGGGCTATCTCGGTGTCGCGGCGGCCGTGCACGCGTTCGCGGTAGCGAAGTTCCGGGTTGCCCTCGGGGCGTTGCCATTCCACGTGGACGGCGTGCGGGAAACGCTCGCGGAGGCGACGCAGCGCGTCCACGGGCCGCGCCTCGTCGGTGAGGGTGGCCGAGACATAGTGTGATTCGGCCTCGGCGTACTCCGGCGCTTCCAGGAGGGATTCCAGGGGCCCGGTGAGTTGCGAGAGGCCGCGCACCACCGGGAGTTCGTGGCGCTGGACGGCGGACAGACCCGCGCCGGCGATGTCCACGATCCAGACCGCTTTGCGGTGCGAGCGCTCGCCGAACGAATACGGCAGCGGCGAACCCGAATAGCGGACGGACTCCGACAGCGTCTGCGGCGAGTGCAGGTGGCCGAGCGCCACATAGTCGATCCCGGCGAAGGCCGACAGCGGCACGGTCTCCACGCCCCCGACCGAAATGGACCGCTCCGACCCGGTGGCCTCGCCGCCCACCACGAAGGCATGCGCCAGCACCACCGACCGCGCCCCCGCCCGCCCGGCGAGATCGGCGCGCACCAGGCTCATGGCCGCATCCAGGATCTCGGCGTGCGAACGCGCCTGCGGCACGCCCAATTCCACCCGGGTGATCTCCGGCTCCAGATAGGGAATGCCGTAGCAGGCAATGTCGCCGAATTCATCGGACAGCACGATCGGCCGCGCCACATCCGCGATCCGGCAGCGCAAATGCAATCCGCCCGCCGCCGCGAAACTGCCGAGCGCGCCGAGCCGAGTCGGCGAGTCGTGATTACCGGAAGTGGCGACAATGGTCGCCCCCGCCGCCCGAATTGCCTCGAATCCCCGATTGCACACCGCAATCGCATCCGCACTGGGAATGGAACGGTCGTACACATCCCCTGGCAGCACGACCACGTCCACCCCCTCGGCCGCCACCAATTCCGCGATGGCCCGCAGCGAGCACTCCTGATCGGCCAGCAGATCGACGCCATGAAAGGTGCGCCCGATATGCCAGTCGGAGGTGTGCAGGATCCGCATGACGGAAGAGGCTATTGGATCCCCCCGACAACCCGCTGGATCCCCCCGACAACCCGCGCGAAACCCTAGCCTGTCGCGCCGAACACGCCGCGCGTATGCCAGGGCGACAACTGATTTCGCAACGGTCGGGGTAACTCACCGGGCACGCCCGGGATCGTATCGGCACCCAACCGCCGACGCGGACGCCCAACGACCAACGACTCCGAGCCGCCCGCTGAAGTCCCGGAGAGGCGGAATTGCTCCCGACGCGCCGCTGAAGTTCCGGAGAGGCGGAATTGTCGGTGGTCTCCGGCACTATCTGCGCCATGACCGCACCGATGCTGTTCGCGCTGCTGCTGGTGTTCGTATCGGGGCTGGCCCTGGGCTGGCTCGGGCATGCCGCGCGCGCGGGACAGCGGGCGGCGGTGGCCGAGGCGCGGCTGGCGGCCATGCGGGACAACGAGCAACTGTTGCGGCAATCACTCGGCGCGGCCAGCGAGGACGCGGCCCGGCGGCAGTCCCACGCCATCGGCGCGCTGGTCGATCCGCTGCGGGAGGCGGTCGGCAGCCTCGACCGCCACATTCGCGAGGTCGAGCACAATCGCATCAACGCGTACTCCGGCCTGCGCGAACAGGTCGCGGGCATGCAGCGGATGTCACATCAGTTGTCCACGCAGACCGGTCAATTGGTGGCCGCGCTGCGCGCGCCCCAGGTGCGCGGCCGCTGGGGCGAGATCCAGCTCGAGCGTGTGGTCGAGCTGGCCGGCATGGCCCGGCATTGTGATTTCGACACCCAGGTCACCCGCCGCGGCGATACCGTGGTGCGCCCGGATCTGGTGGTGCGCCTGTCCGGCGGCCGCCAGATAGTGGTGGACGCCAAGGTGCCCTGCACCGCCTTCCTGGACGCCGCCGGTACCGAGGACCCGCGCGAGCGCGAGGGCCACCTGGCCCGCCACGCCCGGCATCTGCGCAACCATGTGGATCAGCTGGCGGCCAAGGAGTACTGGGCGGCCTTCGATCCCTCCCCCGAGTTCGTGGTCCTGTTCGTGCCCGGCGATCCGTTCCTGGACGCGGCCCTCACCACCGACTCCGGGTTGCTCGAGTACGCCTTCGGTCGCAATGTGGTCCTGGCGACGCCCACCACACTCATGGCCCTGCTGCGCACTGTCGCGCTGGGCTGGCGGCAGGAGGCGCTGTCGGCGGACATGGCGGTGATCCAGCAGCTGGGCCGTGAGCTCTACACCCGGCTCGGCACCACCGGCCGCCACCTGGACCGGCTGGGCGCGCAGCTGGGCAAGGCGGTCGACGCCTACAACCACACCGTGGCGTCGGTGGAGTCGCGGGTCATGGTGACCGCCCGGAAGCTGCACGATCTGGAGATCGCCGACGCGCCGGTCCCCGAAGTCCGCAGGGTCGACAGCTGGCCGCGCGCGGTCGGCTTCGCAGATGCGATGGATCGCGAAGGATGAGGTTGGACACATGAGCACGCCATTCGGAGCTCGGTCGGCGAGCGCGCAGAGGTCCGGAGCGGAGCGGAGAGCAAATTAGACAGAGCTTCCGCATACCCGCCTGATGTCGCCTGCCTCGCGAAACACCGATATGCCTTAGTGTGCTTGACGTGGCAGTTACCCAACGCGAGCGAACCGAGGTGCCCCCGTCGCACCGTTCGATCCTGCCGTCGGTTCCCGGCGTCCCGGCCGGAGCCGCGGTGCTGATCGCTGTGACGTGCACGTTCATCGGTCTTCTGATCGACGCTCAGAGCGCGGGTAGCCGACCACAGGGCGACGAACTCACCGGTTCCTTCGCCGCGCTGTACATCGCCGGCTGTGTGGTGGCCGTGCTCGCGGTCCGCTACCGGGGACTGTTCACCACGCTCGTGCTCCCGCCGCTGCTGCTGTTCATCGCGGTGCCGCTGGCCTACCAGTTCCTATTCGGGTCCTCCGGCAGTCTCAAGCTGAAGGACATCCTGCTGAATCTGGCCATCCCGCTGGTGAATCGGTTCCCCACCATGGCGCTGGCCACCGTGATCGTGCTGATCGTCGGGGCGGTCCGCATCGTGCTGCACCACCGCGAGACCAAGGCCGGCGCGACCGGCGAACCGCGCAGGACCCGGGCCCGTGCCACCCGCCCCGGCAGCGCCCGCGCCCAGCGCACCCGCGCCACCGCCTCCAAGGAACCCGCCAGACGCCGCTTCCGGCCCGGCGCGGACACCGCTGAGGAAGGCGACACCCCCGACACCGAGACCGCTCGTTCGTCCCGCCGCGCGGGCGCCCGGGTCGCGGCCGGGCCGCCGCGGGTAAGCAACACCGGCCGGCCCGCCGGCGAGGGCCGCCGCCGTCGCGCCCAGGATCCGGATCAGGCCACCGCCGAACGCACCCCGGCCGCCACCGAGGGCCGTCGCCGCGCCGCGGGACCGAACCAGTCCGGCGCCGCTACCGCCGAGGGCCGCCGCCGGGCCCAGTACGCCGAGCAGCCGTCCCGCGCCGGCGAGCGCCGCGCGGCCCCTGGCGACCAGCCCCGCAACGGTGAGCGCCGCGCCGCCCCGGCCGATCGCCCCCGCAACGGTGAGCGTCGCGCCGCCCCGCCGGCGCCGGAGGCCGCCCAGGGCGAGGGCCGCCGCCGCGCGCAGAGCCCCGAGCAGGCCATGGGCCGCGGCGCCGAACGCCACGCCGCCCCCGAGCGCAATCCGGCCCCCGCCGCCGAGGGTGGCCGCCGCCGTCGCGCGCAGCCCGGCGAACTGCCGCCGCATCCGCGTCCGAATGTGCGCTACCGCGAACGTGATTCGGGTCGCATCGAACGCTGAATCCCCGGCGACATTCGAGCGACTGACACCGTATATTTCCGGCAATCAGGAAATCGGGCACGAAATAAGATCATCCGGATAGCAAATTCGCGCCCTCCACAACGAATGTGGAGGGCGCGAATGCGTTTCGGAACGAGTTACGCGCGCGCGGTGCGAAGTTCGCGCGGCAGCGAGAAGACCAGCGTCTCATTGGCGGTCGTGACCGGAACCACCGCACCGAAACCGTGCTCGGCCAGCAATTCCAGCACGCCCTCCACGAGAATCTCCGGAACCGAGGCGCCGGAGGTGACGCCGACCGTGCGAATACCCTCCAGCCAGGCGGGATCCACCTCGCGGGCATAGTCCACCAGCTGCGCGGCGCGGGCGCCGGCACTCAGCGCGACCTCCACCAGCCGGACCGAGTTGGACGAGTTCCGGGAGCCGACCACGATCACCAGATCGCATTCGGGGGCCATGGCCTTCACCGCGGTCTGGCGGTTGGAGGTGGCGTAGCAGATGTCGTCGCTCGGCGGATCCTGCAGCTTGGGGAACTTCTGGCGCAGGCGGTTGACCGTCTCCATGGTCTCGTCCACCGACAGCGTGGTCTGGGAGAGCCAGATCACCTTGTTCTCGTCGCGCACGGTGACCGAGTCGACGGCGTCGGGGCCGTCCACCAGCTGCACATGGTCGGGCGCCTCACCGGCGGTGCCCTCGACCTCCTCGTGGCCCTCGTGGCCGATGAGCAGGATGTCGAAGTCGTCGCGGGCGAAGCGCTTGGCCTCCTGGTGCACCTTGGTGACCAGCGGGCAGGTGGCGTCGATGGTGTGCAGGTTGCGGCGGGCGGCGGACTCGTGGACGGCCGGGGACACGCCGTGCGCGGAGAACACCACGAGCGCGCCCTCCGGCACCTCCTCGGTCTGGTCGACGAAGATCACACCGCGCTCGCGCAGCGTTTCCACCACGTGCCGGTTGTGCACGATCTCCTTGCGGACATAGATGGGCGCGCCGTGCTTTTCGAGCGCCTTCTCCACCGTTTCGACCGCTCGGTCCACACCGGCGCAGTAGCCGCGCGGTTCGGCGAGCAGCACTCGCTTCTCTTGTGGGCCCCGTGGCGCGTCGGCATCACCCGCCGCGGACCCGACGATTCCGACGTTCAAAGGGATAGCCGAGGACATGCCCCACAGAATACGTGTGCGCTCCGGCGCGCATTCGCGTGGAGGTCAGGGTCACAATCACTTTTCGCGGCTTTTCGCCTTTGCATCACACTGCGTTTCGGGCAGGCTAGGGGCATGTTCCGACCTCCGTTCCTGGCCCGGGTCGCCGCCGGGGCCGCCGTCTATGCTCTCGAGGAAACTCGTCGGCTACCGACGACCGCGATCAATTTCCCGATCACCGCGATCAGCCAGGTGCTGCAGACCACCATGCACCTCCAGCAGTTCGTGACCAGCCTCGCCCTCAAGGGCGACGCCGTTTTCGACCGTTTGCTCAACCAGCCCGAAGAACAGCCCGCCTGGGCCACCTTCGATGAGGACGAGGAAGACGAGCAAACTTCGAGCTTCGCCGCCGAATCGGTACGGCAAAGCCGTTTCGACCTCTTCACCGAGCCGGAACCGGCCGTCGCGGAGCCCGCTCCGACGGTAGTGGAGCCGGTCGCGGCCCCTGAACCGGTCGCGGTCGAGACCGAGCCGGACGCGGTCGACCCCGAACCGGTGCCCTCCGAATCGGCCGCGCAGGAGGCAGCCGATCCGGAGGTCACCGAGACCGCCGCGCCCGCAACGGCTTCCAAGGCGACCACCAACGGCCACCACAGCAGCGCCGTCGCCGAGCCCGAAGTGGCGGCCCGCTTCGACTACTCCGCCATGACCATCGCCCAGCTGCGCGCCCGCCTGCGTCAGCTGACCGTCGACGATCTCGCGGCTCTCCTCGCCTACGAGCAGCAGACCCTCGACCGCGCCCCGTTCGTCACCATGCTGACCAACCGCATCGCGACCGTTCAGGCGAAGTGAACCCAGCTCGGGAGCTCTCAGGGGTTTCAACCCTGAAACCCCGCGAGACAGCGGGGCTCCGCCCCGGACCCCGAAAACAACTCGAGACTGCGGGCTCCGCCCGGACCCGTTACAACTTTCGTGGTCCGGCCCCGGGGACTCCGACACAGTCACATCGTCCTCGACCATTGCCGGCCGCTCGGGCTACCAGCCGGGCGGCCGGTGTTCGTATCCACCGCGATCCGCGGGGTCGGACGGCGCGCGAATCTCGTGTCGGCGGGCGGTGTGCGCCGGGCGTCGGTGGGCACTGACAGAATCGTGCGGTGAGCACCGATACGACGCCGCGGCCGCCGAGCTCGTCCGCCGAGAACCCGATGCCGGTGCGGACCGTCGCGGTGAAGGTGGCGCAGTGGATCGACCGGCTGGGGGCGGTCTGGGTGGAGGGGCAGATCACCCAGATGAATGTGCGGCCGGGGACGCGGACGGCTTTTCTGGTGCTGCGGGATACGGCGGCGGACATGTCGCTGTCGGTGACCTGTGATCCGGAGCTGCTGCGTAATTCGGCGGTGCCGCTGCAGGAGGGCAGCCGGGTCGTCGTGTACGGCAAGCTGTCGTTCTTCACCGGGCGGGGCACGGTGTCGTTGCGGGTCACCGAGATTCGGCCGGTGGGCATCGGCGAGCTGCTGGCCCGCATCGAACGCTTGAAGGCGCTGCTGTCGGCGGAGGGCCTGTTCGATCCGCGGCTCAAGCGCCCGATCCCGTTCCTGCCCAATCGGATCGGCCTGATCACCGGCCGCGCCAGCGCCGCCGAGCACGATGTGGTGACGGTGGCCACGCAGCGCTGGCCGGCGGTGCGTTTCGAGATTCGCAATACCGCCGTGCAGGGCCCGACCGCGGTGCCGCAGATCCTGGAGGCCATCGCCGCGCTCGACGCGAATCCCGAGGTGGATGTGATCGTGCTGGCGCGCGGCGGCGGCAGTGTCGAGGATCTGCTGCCGTTCTCCGATGAAACCCTGTGCCGCGCCATCGTTTCCACCACCACTCCGATCGTGAGCGCCATCGGCCACGAGCCGGACAATCCGATCTCGGACTATGTCGCCGACCTGCGGGCCGCCACCCCCACCGACGCCGCCAAGCGCATCGTGCCCGACGCCGCCGCCGAAACCGCGCTGCTGCAGGAACTTCGGTCCCGCGCGAACGCGGCCCTGCGCGGCTGGGTGGACCGCGAGGCCCGCGCCCTGGCCCAATTGCGTTCCCGCCCGGTGCTGGCCGACCCGCTGAGGCTGCTCGATCAGCGCCACGACGAGGTGGAGCGGCTGCGCGCCGGCGCCCAGCGGGCCGTGGACCACCTGCTGAACGGTGAGTCCACCACCACCCGGCATCTGCGCGAAAAGCTCTCCGCGGTGGGCCCGGCCGCCACCCTGGCCCGCGGTTACGCCGTGGTGCAGCGGGTGAACGGCAAGGACCGCGAGGTGGTCCGCGCCATCGAGGACTCCCCGCCCGGCACGCAGCTCCGCATCCGGGTGGCCGACGGCGCGATCTCCGCCGCCGCCCTCGGCGCCCAATCCCTGGCTCCCCGCCCGACCCGGAAGGACTCCTGATGACCGACGACGAACGCGCCGAAATCGCCACCTTCGGCTACGAGCGCGCCCGCGACGAACTGGTCAATGTCGTCAAGATGCTCGAGCAGGGCGGCATGGATCTCGACGACTCGCTGGCCCTGTGGGAACGCGGCGAAGCCCTCGCCACCCGCTGCGAGCAGCACCTCGCCGGCGCCCGCCAGCGCGTCGAGGACGCCCTCGCCCACCGCACCGCGCAGGAGTGACCACTAGGCGACGACGGTGCCCTGGTGAAAGACGATCCGCCAGTCCGCCCCGGCCCGCCGCCAGATGGTGGCCCGCCGGCTGACCCGCTCCGGCTGCCGCAGTAGATAGGTCAGCAGGTACAGGTCGGGAGCCAGCTCCCGGCATCGGAACTCGCTGGTCTCCCAGACGTCGTCCGACGGTGTTCGTTGCCGTTCGGCCAGCACCTCGAGCATGAGGTCGCGGTCGTAGCGCTGCCCGGACGCCCCGATCTCCCAGAACTCGTCGGCAACCATGGCCGTGAAATCCACGTCGTGCTCGGGGCGGTGGAAGATCGGCTCCCGCGAGCGCAATTCGTCGAGAACGTTCATGTCCCCATCGCAGCGGATGCCCGTGTTCCGGTCGAGCGATTTACGGAATCAGCTGCGCGGCAGCGGCTGCGCCTGGCCCATGGCGGTGGCCAGGGTATCGAAGGCGGTGGGATTGCCGGCGCCCTTGATGAGGACGCGGACATCGCCGAAGTCGCTGATCCACGCGGGCTCGGAGCCGGCCTCGGCGTAGACGTTCCACATATGGTCGCCGTACCGCTGGGTGCCGGTGGCGGTTTGGGCGGGCGCGTACTTCTTGGCGATGGCGTCGACGGTCGCGTTCGACTGCGTCACCTGCATGTAGGTGCCCTGGGGGGTGATGAATCCGACTGTGCTGGTGTCACCGCCACCCGTCCCGGCGATGGTGTCGTGGCTGCCCGAGTTCGGAGTCCATTTGTCCGGATCCGTATCCGGCAGGGCCGGCAGGCGGATCGGGAAGGACAGGTGGCGCGCGTCGTCGGTGAGCGCGGCCTTCGCATCGAAGTTCGGAATCCGGCCCTGGGTCGGACCGCCGGTGGAGAACGAGCACTGGCTCGCGATCCCGGCGATGACCAGGCAGATGAGCACCAGCGGAGCGAGCGACCAGATCAGGTCCTTGTAGTCGTTCTGACTGCGCGGCTTTTGGTACGACACGCTCTCAGTATCCACGGGGCCCGGGTGCGACCGAGCTCACGGTCTCGGGAAACGTAAGTACGTGCCGAGGGCCGTAAACCGCAATGCGACAATTTACGCAGCTTTAGACAACCAAGGAGGCTCTCGTCATGACCGCATCCAGCCGCCGCGAGGCACCGGACCGCAACCTAGCGCTCGAGTTGGTCCGGGTCACCGAGGCCGGCGCCATGGCCGCGGGCCGCTGGGTCGGCCGTGGTGACAAGGAGGGCGGCGACGGCGCGGCCGTGGACGCCATGCGGCAGTTGGTGGCGACGGTCTCCATGCGCGGCATCGTCGTGATCGGTGAGGGCGAGAAGGACGAAGCGCCCATGCTGTACAACGGCGAGCTGGTCGGCGATGGCACCGGCGCGGAACTGGATTTCGCGGTCGACCCGATCGATGGCACCACCCTGATGTCGAAGGGTTCCCCGGGCGCGATCTCCGTGCTGGCGGTCGCCGAGCGCGGCGCCATGTTCGATCCCTCGGCCGTGTTCTACATGGAGAAGATCGCCGTCGGCCCCGACGCCGCCGATGTGATCGACCTATCGGCCCCGATCGCGGAGAACCTACGCCGGGTCGCCAAGGCCAAGAACTCCTCGGTCTCCGACCTGACCGTGTGCATCCTGGACCGCCCCCGCCACGCCGAGCACATGAAGGCCGTGCGTGACGCGGGCGCCCGCATCCGCCTCATCTCCGACGGTGACGTGGCCGGCGCCATCGCCTGTGCCCGTCCGGAGTCCGGCGTCGACATGCTGATCGGCATCGGCGGCACCCCGGAGGGCATCATCGCCGCGGCCGCCATGCGCTGCCTGGGCGGCGCGCTGCAGGCCAAGCTGGCTCCCAAGGACGACGCCGAGCGGCAGAAGGCCATCGACGCCGGTCACGACCTGGACCGCATCCTGAGCACCACGGATCTGGTCTCCGGTGAGGACGTCTTCTTCAGCGCCACCGGCGTCACCGACGGCGACCTGCTCAAGGGCGTCCGCTACTACGGCGGCGGCGCGTACACCCAGTCCATCGTCATGCGCGCCAAGTCCGGCACCATCCGTATGGTCGACGCCTACCACCGGCTGACCAAGCTGCGCGAGTACGCGTCGGTGGACTTCGTCGGCGACGAGCACGCCACCCCGCCGCTCCCCTGATCCGAGCGAAAGAGCTTGCCGCCCCGGTGGATCCGTCCATCGGGGCGGCGCTGTCTCCGGGGCCGGCGGTGTCCTATTCCCGCAGGCGCTGTGCGGATTCACTCAGGCGTGGCACTCCCACGGGGTGCGCGGCGGGCATAGGGTCGGTTCATGAGCGAGGAGACGCAGTACCGCATCGAACACGACACCATGGGCGAGGTCCGCGTTCCCGTCGACGCGCTGTGGCGGGCGCAGACCCAGCGGGCGGTGGAGAACTTCCCGATCAGCGGACGCGGCCTGGAGCGCGCCCAGATTCGCGCACTCGGCCTGCTGAAGGCGGCCTGCGCGGCCGTGAATCGCGATCTGGGTCTGCTGGACAAGGCCAAGGCCGACGCCATCATCGCGGCGGCGGAGGAGGTCGCCGACGGCCGCCACGACGACCAGTTCCCGATCGATGTCTTCCAGACCGGATCGGGCACCAGCTCGAACATGAACGCCAACGAGGTGATCGCGAGCATCGCCGCCCGTGACGGCGTCACCGTGCACCCCAACGACGACGTGAACATGTCGCAGTCGTCCAATGACACCTTCCCCACCGCAACGCATCTCGCGGCCACCGAGGCGGTGGTCAAGGATCTGGTCCCGGCCCTGGATCATCTGCGGCTGGCGCTGCTGGACAAGTCCCAGGAGTGGAAGTACGTGGTCAAGTCCGGCCGCACCCATCTGATGGACGCGGTTCCGGTCACCCTGGGCCAGGAGTTCGGCGGCTACTCCCGGCAGGTGAGTGCGGGTATCGAGCGCCTGCTGGCCACCCTGCCCCGGGTGGGCGAGCTGGCCATCGGCGGCACCGCGGTCGGCACCGGATTGAACGCGCCGGCCGGTTTCGGCGCCAAGGTCGTCGCGGAGCTGGCCCGGGTGACCGATCTGGATCACCTGTCGGAGGCCCGCGATCACTTCGAGGCGCAGGCCGCCCGCGACGGCCTGGTGGAGTTGTCCGGTGCGCTGCGCACGGTCGCGATCAGCCTGACCAAGATCGCCAACGATATTCGCTGGATGGGTTCGGGCCCGCTCACTGGTCTGGCCGAGCTGCAGCTGCCGGACCTGCAGCCGGGTTCCTCGATCATGCCGGGCAAGGTGAATCCGGTACTGCCGGAGGCGGTTACGCAGGTGGCCGCGCAGGTCATCGGCAATGACGCCGCCATTGCCTGGGGCGGCGGCAACGGCGCGTTCGAATTGAACGTCTACATTCCGATGATGGCCCGCAATGTGCTGGAGTCGATTCGCCTGCTGGCCAATGTCTCCCGCCTGTTCGCCGACAAGTGCGTCCGCGGCCTGGTCGCCGATGTGGACCGGCTGCGGCGGCTGGCGGAATCCTCGCCGTCGATCGTGACCCCGTTGAATTCCGCTATCGGTTACGAGGAGGCGGCGGCGGTCGCCAAGCAGGCGTTGAAGGAGCACAAGACGATCCGGCAGACGGTCATCGATCGCGGTCTGATCGGCGACAAGCTTTCGCTCGAGGAACTGGATCGCCGGCTGGATGTGCTCTCCATGGCGCAGGTGGATGGAAAGAACGAATAGGGCGTCACATTCGGCATCCGGCTCGGCGGGTGTGGCGGCGGTGGCTGCCACACCCGCGCCAGGGGTTCAAGCGGCGCCGACCATGTCCGGGTAGTTCTTCAAATCGATGTCGTTCTTGGCGTTCTCGGCGTACTTCGCCATCATCTTGAAGCCGCGCGAGCGCACGAACCAATTACGAAGGCGCAGACCGCGTGCGGTCCGGGGCGCCAGGAATCGGCCCGGGTTGGCATCGTCGGTCTTGCGCAGCAAACGCTTCATGATCTCCTCGTAGCGAGCGAAGGCCACGGCGTGATCGCCGTCGGCCGCGGCCAATTCACCGGCCAGCACGTAGGCCCCGACAATCGCCGAACCGGTGCCGAATCCGTTCAGCGTGTGGCCGTGCGCGGAATCGCCGACCAGCGCCACCCGCCCCGACGTGAAGTGCTTCATCGACACCTTGGCGATGGCGTCCAGGTAGAAACCGTCCAGGTGCGGGAGTTCGGCCAGCATGCGCGGCACCTCCCAGCCCATTCCGGCGAAACGCTCGGCGACGATGCGGCGCTGCTGATCGAAATCGTCGCGCGAGTAATCGATTTCGGGCGAGGCGAACAGGTACATCTGCGCGGCCTTGTTACCGCCCGTCATGGCGAGCCGGCCGGGGGTATTGCAGCCGAGAGACCTGGCGCGGGGCCGATCCCCTTCCGGCATGTCCTCCCAGACCGAGGCTCCCGCGATGGCGTAGTAGTAGCCGTCGTGCGTGACGAAGTCCGCCTCCGGGCCGAAGGCCAGCTTCCGCACCCGTGAATGGATGCCGTCGCATCCGAAGACCAGATCGAAGACCCGCGCGGGCGCGTTCTCGAATTCGACGTATACCCCGTCGCCGGTCTCCCGCAGCGCGGTGACGGTGTCGCCGAAGAGGTACTCGCACTCCCCCGCGGTCCGGCTGTAGAGGATCCGGGCGAGGTCGCCGCGCAGGATCTCGATATCGCCGCCGAGGAACTCCCCGGCCATTACGGCCTGCTCGACGCCGCTCTCGTCGACCAGCACCCAGTCGGTCTTGCCGGTCTGCCGCCGCTCGATGTCGTCGAGCACGCCCATGCGCTCGAGCACGGTCATGTGGGTCTCGCCGGTGAAGTCGACGGCCTGCCCGCCGGCGCGCAGGGCGGGCGCCTTCTCAACCACGGTCACCTGGAAGCCGTAGCGGTGCAGCCAGTAGGCGAGGGCGGGACCGGCGACGCTGGCTCCGGAGATGAGGACGGTGGTGTTGCGCATGGCGGTGGCTCCTTCGATAACTGCGTCCCTAGGACGCTGTTGATGGCGATAGCGTACGATGGACGCAGTTTCACGTCAAGCTCGGAATCCGGAAGGATGGCGACCATGCCGGCACCGACCACCCTCGAACTGCTCTGGGGCACCCCCGACCGCTCTCGGCGCGGGCCCAAGCCGTCCCTCACGCTGGAGCGCATCGTCGCCGAGGCCATCGACCTCGCCGACGCCGAAGGAGGACTGGCCAACCTGTCGATGGCTCGGCTGGCCGAACGCCTCGGCTGCGCCAAGATGGCGCTTTACCGCTATATTCCCGGCAAGACCGAGCTCATCGCGCTCATGCTGGATACCGCCCTCGGCATGCCGCCGGAAAACACCACCGCCCCTTCGGATTCCGATCCGGAACCCTGGCGCACCTATCTACGCCCGTGGACCGAGACCTTCTTCACCCGCGCCGTCGCACACCCCTGGGGAAACGAAGCGTCCACCGGCGTCCGCCCGATGGGCCCCAATGAGCTGGCCTGGCTCGATTCGGCCGTCGGCGTGCTGGACGGCACCGGTCTGACCGCGGCCGAGTGTCTCGACACCGTCGTGCTGCTGCTGGGTCACGCCCGCGGCATCGCCCAGCAGACCGCGACGGCGGGTGAGGATCTGGAGGGCGGACTGGCCCGGGAGCTCGGCGAGGTGTTGTCGGCGCAGGCACAGCGCTTTCCGCACGCCGCGGCCGCCTTCGCCGAGACCATGTCCGGAACCGCCGCCGAGACCGGCCGCGACAATGCCCTCGTCTTCGGCATCGACCGCATCCTGGATGGCCTGGCCGTGCTCATCGAGACCCGGCGTAGCCGCCACGAACGGACACAGCGGTAGTTGCCGCGGATATCTGTGCCGCGGCCCGGTTTCGGCCTACGCTCGGCACATGTCAGAGCTACCCGAGCTGAAGCAGGATCCGGTCACCACGGTGCGCGAGTTCTTCGCGGCAATGGAAATGAAGATCGTCGGCGAAGCCCTGGAGCTGGTCGATCCAGGCATCGTCTGGAAGAACACCTCGCTCCCCGACATCCGCGGCGTGGACCGCGTGCGCTGGGTCCTGAATCGGCTCAACAGTCCCCGCTACGGTTTCCGCGCCGATATGCATCACATCGCCGCCACCGAGGACGGCACGGTGCTCACCGAACGCACCGACTATCTGCGCATGGGCCCGGTCGAGATCTCGTTCTGGGTCTGCGGCACCTTCGAGTTCCGCGACGGCCGCATCACGCTGTGGCACGACCACTTCAGCTGGGAGAACTTCCTGCGCGGCACGGTCACCGGCGTCGTGCGCGCACTCCTTCCCCGCTGAGCCGGCTCCCCCGGCGGAAAGAAAGCGCGACGCCCGCCACGTTTTTCGCGGCGGGCGTCGGCATCGAACCGCGCACAGGGCACGGGATCAGGTTCTGCGGGGCAGGGGGCACGCTCAGGGGCGCAGGTGGGCCAGTTCGGCGCGCGCCTTCTCGCCTTCCTCACCGAAGTCGGTGCGGCTGAAGACCTTCCACTGCTCGAGCAGGGGCGCGAAGACCAGTTCGGCTTCGTTCGCGCGGTCGTAGACGCCGGCCTCGGCGAGGACCTCGTCGCTGGTGCGGCCGTCGGCGAGCTGCACCACGGGGGCGTGGAAGTCGGCGATGCGGTCGGCGATGGCGCGCACGGTCTGATCGGGGGCCAGGTCGAGGGCCCCGCCGACCAGGTTGGCGAAGAAGACGGCCTGCAGTTCGTCGTCGGCGGCCAGTCGGTCGGCGATGGTCGCGACCATGACATTGTCGGCCAGGCGCGCGGTGGTGCGGTGCCGGACGGCGGCCGCGGTCTCCTCCAGGGCCCAGGCGGCGAGTACGTCGGGCAGGTGCATGGCGGGGCGGCGGAAGCCGGTGGTCATGTGCGCCATGCGCATCCGCTCCAGCGCGACCGGGTCGACGGCGCGGGTGACCATCAGGTAGTTGCGGATGAGGATCTCGTGCCGGTTCTCCTCCGCGGTCCAGCGGCCGACCCAGCGCCACCACGGTCCGCTGCGCAGGTACTTGCCGACCTCGCGGTGGTAGGCGGGCAGGTTGTCGGCGATCAGCACGCTCACCGTGAGCGCGGTCTTGGCGACCTCGCTGAGGTCGGACTGCGCCGGATCCCAATCGGTTCCGCCGAGGAACTGGAAATTGCGGCCGTCGTCCCACGGCACGTAGTCGTGGGGCTGCCACTCGGGGGCGGCGGCGATGTGCCGCGCGAGGTTGGTCTCCACCTCCGCCGCGAGTGATTCCAGCAGTTCCCGATCGGACAAAACGTTCTGCACGCGAACAACCTAGCGGCATCGGGGCAAACATGGGGGCCTTCGCGCGGTATTCGAATCGGCTATGGCCGCAGCCAGGTCCGGGATACCGTCACCGAGCGACCCGGACCGGCCGGGCTACTTCTCGGTGACCGTGGTCTCGTTGTCCACCCAGGTGATGGAGCCGCCGCTGAAATCGCTCTGCTTGCCGCCGGTGATGTCGTATTCGTCGCTGGTCGGGTAGCCGAGCCGGCCGCTCACGCCACCCTGGTCGTCCCATGCCTTGCGGATCTCGCCCCACACCACGTGCGCGCCGTCGGCCGGGCTGGAGTAGATCGCACCGCCGTCGAATTCCTGCATCATGCCGCCGTCGGGCGCGTCCATGGCGGGGCCGGTGGGCTTGCCGAGAGTGCCGGTGGCGCCGCCCATCTGGTTGTACTTATCGAGAATGCCGCCGGCGATGGCGATCTCGGCGCCGTCGCGGGTGGCCATCTTGGTTTCGGCGGCGTGGGTGTCGTCGCCGGTTGTCGCGGCCGCGGTGGTCGAGGTCGTGGACGACGCGGAGTTCTTGTTGTCGTCCTTGCCGCAACCCGCGCCGAGCGCGGTGACGACCGCGAGCACCGCGATGGCGCCAGCCGTACGTCGTGCGAAGTGGTGCATTTTCCATCCTCCCGCGAATCCTGGCCGACAACTCGGTTACGATCCGGCGAATCGGACAGCACTCACCGAAGGGGTATCCGAGCTGGAATTACAGCGAAAAGTACCCCACCACATGCGAGTTCAACAACTTGCCAAAGAATTGCCCGGCCGGAGGCGCGTCGCGCTCCGACCGGGCAGGTCCTAACTACCGGGCGTCAGGAATTGGGCCCGAACTCCTCCAGCATCTCGGTGACCAGCGCCGCGATCGGCGACCGCTCACTACGGGTCAGGGTGACGTGCGCGAACAACGGGTGCCCCTTGAGCTTTTCGATCACGGCGGCCACGCCGTCGTGCCGGCCCACGCGCAGGTTGTCGCGCTGTGCGACGTCGTGGGTGAGCACCACCCGCGACCCGCTGCCCAACCGGCTCAGCACCGTGAGCAGCACATTGCGTTCCAGCGACTGCGCCTCGTCCACGATCACGAAGGAGTCGTGCAGCGAGCGCCCGCGAATGTGGGTGAGCGGCAGCACCTCCAGCATGCCGCGCGCCTGCACCTCCTCCATCACCTCCGGGCTGGCCAGCCCATCGAGGGTGTCGAAGACGGCCTGCGCCCACGGCCCCATCTTCTCGCTCTCGGAGCCCGGCAGATAGCCGAGCTCCTGTCCGCCCACCGCGTAGAGCGGCCGGAACACCACCACCTTCCGATGCGAGCGGCGCTCCAGCACCGCTTCGAGCCCGGCGGTCAGCGCCAGCGCGGATTTGCCGGTGCCGGCCCGCCCGCCGAGCGAGACGATGCCGACGCTCTCGTCGAGCAGCAGATCCAGCGCGATGCGCTGTTCGGCCGAGCGCCCGTGCAGCCCGAAGGCCTCGCGATCACCCCGCACCAGTTGCACCCGCTTGTCCGGCGTCACTCGCGCCAGCGCGCTGCCGCGCGGGCTGAGCATCCGAATTCCGGTGTGGCAGGGCATGTCCCGAGCCTCGTCGAGGTCGATGACGCTGTCGGAGTAGAGCTTGTCGACGGTGCCGGTGGCGACCTCCAGTTCCACCATGCCGGTCCAGCCGGAGGTGACGACGTCCTGCGCGTGGTACTCGTCGGCCCGCAGGCCGACCGCGCCGGCCTTGACGCGCAGCGGAATGTCCTTCGACACCAGCACGACCCGCTGTCCCTCGGCGGCCAGGTTGAGCGCGCAGGCCAGGATGCGGGAATCGTTGGTGTCCGTGCGGAATCCGACGGGCAATACGGTTGGGTCGGTGTGGTTCAACTCCACCTGGAGTGTCCCGCCCTGGGTGCCGACCGACACCCGCTGATCGAGCCGACCGTGTGCCAGACGCATGTCGTCCAGCATGCGCAGTGCCTCGCGAGCGAACCAGCCGAGTTCGTGGTGATGGCGTTTGGCCTCGAGCTCACTGATCACCACCAGCGGCAGCACCACATGGTGCTCGCCGAAGCGGGTCAGTGCCCAGGGGTCGGACAGCAACACCGACGTGTCGACTACGAATGTTTTCGCCGGTCCGGAATCGGCCGACTGCGAGGCGCGAACTCCCCGTGTCGTGGTCAGCGGGCTCTGGTCAGAGCCGGCGTCCCTGCTGGGAGCGTTGACGGAGCGTGCATCAGTCACGGTGGGCTCCTTTGCCACTCGCGCGACACCGCGCGAGCGTTCTCGCTGGGCCGGTCAGCCTTGGGGTCGTACGACCCGAGGGCCGGGTGCCGGCCCCCTCGCACTGAGTTGCTCAGTCACGATCAGGACCTCCCGTACGAGCCACACCTACGCGGCCCGCACTCCCGACGCTACCGCCGAAATCGCGATCCGGCTTCCGGACTGCGGGGCGCATTGGTGAAGATCGCGTTAACGTGAGTCCTCTCTGTGTGTTTCGCCCAATTCACTCAGCAGCACGGGAACATGGCTGTGCTCCGGCTCTTTGGTGGCCGTGACCAGCGTCAACGGGGCGGTTGCGGCCTCCGATCGCAGGCGCGCCAGCCCCTTCTGCGCATCGTCCGCGGCGAGCTCGATTCGATACCGGCGCTCGAACTCGGCACGGCGTGTCTCCGGCGCGGCGTGATACCACCTCCGCAGCTCGTTCGACGGCGTCACGTCTTTGGCCCATTCGTCTATGGCCGCTTGCTGTTTGCTGATGCCGCGCGGCCAGAGCCGGTCCACCAGTACCCGGCGGCCGTCGGCCGTATCGGGATCGTCGTAGACGCGCTTGACCCGGTACCTGGGTTGCTTTGTCATGCCCTCCATTACAGTCGAGGTCATGGCCGAAACTGCGGATCTGGCAACCCTACCCACCAAGGAATTGCACGACCGTGCCGTGAAGCTGGCAGCCCGGCGCGGCGACATCAAATTCCTGTGGCAACTGCTCAAGGCGATTCCCGGCGCCGAGGTCGCGGCCGGCAATCAGGGCGAGGGCGAGGTCGACATCTGGAACACCGTCGCCCTGCTCGACGACTACTTCCACGCCGGCGAGGGCAAGGTCGGCGAGGCGCTGCGCCCGATGTACCTGGACTACCTGAGCAAGCACGCCTGAATCAGGAGCCGTCGTGCGTGCCGTGCCATCACGTCGGCACGGCACGCACGACGGGCTCGAACCGAATCGCCTGCGCCGCTTGGCAATCTCCGATTCCGAGGCGCCGACTCTCGGCCCGGACGCGGCCCTCGCGCCGCCGACATGGTGGCGACGGCCGAGCCGACCTAGACTCCGACCATGACCACCGACGCCACCCCGGAACTGGTCGTCTACCGCCGCCCGGGTTGCCCCTACTGCTCCCGCATGCGCCGAGTGCTCAATCGCCACGGCATCGTCCACCGCGAGGTCGACATCTGGCAGGACCCGGAGGCGGCCGCCTTCGTCCGCTCGGTGGCCGACGGCAACGAGACCGTCCCCACGGTCGTCCTGCGCGATGGCGACTCCGAACGGAACTGGGTGAACCCGCATCCCAAGCAGCTGATCGCCACCGTGACCGCGGACGCTCCGAGCCTCACGGGCGGGCCGCGCAAGTTCTGGTCGTTCTAGCCGGGCATCCTTGGCGGGCAATGAATCTCATCGACATAGCGTCGCACCACGACGCGGAGAGCCCGCCGCGATCATGGAATCACGGCGGGCTCTCGATTGTCCGGCGGGCGTCAGCCCAGCAGGCGCCAGTCCTCCAGGCCGTCGTACAGCGGGAAGTCCTGCGCCAGCGTGGAAACGCGCTGGCGCAGCGAGTCCAGGTCGGCGGAGCCGGTGAGGGCGGCGGCGATGATATCGGCGACCTCGGTGAACTGCTCGTCGCCGAAGCCGCGGGTGGCCAGCGCCGGGGTGCCGATGCGCAGGCCGGAGGTGACCATCGGCGGGCGCGGGTCGAACGGAACGGCGTTGCGGTTCACGGTGATTCCGATTTCGTGCAGCAGATCCTCGCCCTGCTGGCCGTCCAGCTGCGAGTTGCGCAGGTCCACCAGTACCAGGTGCACGTCGGTGCCGCCGGTGAGCACGGTGATGCCCTTGGCCTTGGCGTCGGGCGCGGTCAGACGCTCGGCGAGGATCTTGGCGCCGGAGATGGTGCGCTCCTGGCGCTCCTTGAACTCCGCACTGCCGGCGATCTTGAAGGCCACGGCCTTGGCGGCGATGGCGTGCATGAGCGGGCCACCCTGCTGACCAGGGAAGACCGCGGAGTTCAGCTTCTTGGCGAACTCCTGCTTGGCCAGGATCAGACCGGAGCGGGGGCCGCCCAGGGTCTTGTGCACGGTCGAGGACACCACGTCCGCGTGCGGCACCGGCGACGGGTGCAGCCCGGCCGCGACCAGACCGGCGAAGTGCGCCATGTCGACCCACAGGTAGGCGCCGACCTCGTCCGCGATCTCGCGGAAGGCGGCGAAGTCCAGATGCCGGGGGTACGCCGACCAGCCGGCCACGATCACCTTCGGGCGGGTGTCGCGGGCGATCTTGCGCACCTCGTCCATGTCGACGCGGTGGTCTTCCTTGGCGACGCCGTAGGCGTGCACCTCGTACAGCTTGCCGGAGAAGTTCAGGCGCATGCCGTGGGTGAGGTGACCGCCGTGCGCCAGATCCAGGCCCAGCAGCTTCTCGCCCGGGTTCATCAGCGCCATCAGCACCGCGGCATTGGCCTGCGCGCCCGAGTGCGGCTGGACATTGGCGAATTCCGCGCCGAACAGCTCTTTGACGCGGGCGCGGGCCAGATCCTCGACGATGTCGACGTTCTCGCAGCCGCCGTAGTAGCGGCGACCCGGGTAGCCCTCGGCGTACTTGTTGGTGAGCACGCTGCCCTGCGCCTGCAGCACCGCGCGCGGCACGAAGTTCTCCGAGGCGATCATCTCGAGGGTGTCGCGCTGGCGAGCGAGTTCGCCGCCCATCGCGGACGCGACCTCGGGATCGAGTTCGGCGAGGGACTGGCTGTTGACAGAGGCGCTCGTCTGGGTCACGCCGCCGAGTCTATTGGCCGCTGCCGCCGAGCCGATCCGGGGGTTCTCTGTCTCGTTCATTGCGCACCTCCGTTGTCCGGGTACCCCGAATACGGTTCGGGGTTCGCCAGGCACCCAGGCGCGCGGTGCCGGACTTCGGTGCTTCCCGGTGGTTGCTTCCACCTCGAGTGCGCCAGTCGCGGTCCGGTCATCCTATCCCCGCGATCAGCACGTCGGGGAGCACCCCTCACAGGCGGCGGATCGCGCCGGGTGTGAGGGGTTCGTCCAAGAGACGGCGAAAACGCTCGGACCGGTCTTCCGGATCGGCTGCCCGGTCCAGCCACCCTCCCAGCAATCGATATCCCTCCACATATGTGGAGATATAGGCCCGCCACAGCGGCGACGACAGGAATCGCAGCGATTGCGCGGCCCGCTCCGGAGTGACCAGACTCCAGCGCTGCAGAAATTCCGACACCTCGCCGGCATCCCGCCGGCGATCGTGCAGCAGCAGCGCGGCATCCTGGCGCACGCTCAGCAGATTCGCGGACGCGCTCGAAATCCTTTCGGCGCGTTCGCCATCGAAGCGCAGCCCCAGGTCCGCGTAGATCTCCTGCGCCCAGCGGCCCCAGCCCGGGCCGACGATCGACTTCAGGGCCAGATCGGCCAGCCCCTCCGCCATCAGGCACTGCGGGGTGTTCACCAGGAACAGCGTCTGCTCGGCCTGCCCCGCCCCCACCAGCCCGGCCTCTTTCCGGCAGTGCTCGGTGTGATGACCCGGGTAGGCCTCGTGCGCGATCAGCTGCGGCAGCTGTGACATGTGCTGCTTGAGATCGGAATTGATGGCCACCCGGGATTGGTAGTTGCCCAGGTAATAGTTGAAGCCCGACCACGGCTTGTCGCCCACCACTTCGTATTCCACGTGCTCGTTGTCCGGCAGCGGATAGCGGTCGCGCACGAGTTCCCGCAGCGCGCCGGAGAACGCGGCCACGCATTCCTTCAGGCGTTCGGGCGGAATCTCGTCCTGGCGGCGGTGCACGGTAATCCGGTCGAGCAGTTCGCCGTCACCGGGCAGCACCTCGTCCAGCTGCCGGTGTGCCTCGCGGTAGTTCTCGGTATCGCCGGGGGTGATATCCACGTCGAAGTAGGCGCGGACCTCGTCGACGAAGTTGATGTCCTCGCCGGCGAATTTGCGGCCCGAGCATTCCATCGCCCGCAGGTGCGCATCCAGGAATTCGACGCGGTCCGCGGGGAGGCCCGCCTCGGGCAGTTCCTTGCGCAGGGCGGCTGCCCCGTGGGCGATAGCACGCGGCTCCGGCGCGGGCGCGTTCTCCACCTCGCGGCGCAGGGCGGGATCGCCGGTATAGGCGTCCACGAAACCCTCTTCGAGCCGGTCGAATGCCAGACCCAGCCGTAGATATTCAGTGACCAGTGGATGCGCTCTGTTCAATTTGCCCTCCGCTCCGCTCCGGGCGGGTTCGCGGCCCTGGAGGTCTCGATTCTTCCCTCCCTCCGCTCCTCCGCTTCGCTCCCCCGCTCCACTCAGTCCAGAATCGAGACGGGCCGCGAACCATTATGTCCTTCAGCCAGCCGTATCCCCCTGTCGTGCAACCTCACCGGACACGCCCAGGGCTGAGATGTTGTCCATCTCACTCGGGTTACCGACGAGTAGCAACACCTGGTGTTCACCCGAATGTTGGAGCCGAGCACAATTCGGCTATGCGTGGAGTGTTGGCCGGATCGCCGGGCACGGCGACGATGCGGCTTCCCGAGAGCTGTTGTTGTCGGCCGGCCCGAATGCGGGGACACGAGTCTCGAGTGCGGGGACGCGGGTCTCGACTGCGGGGACACGAATAATGGCGCGGATGAGCGAGCCCAGCCCGTACGTGGAATTCGACCGCAAGCAGTGGCGCACACTGCGCAAGTCGACTCCCCTGGTCCTCACCGAGGAAGAACTGATCGGCCTGCGCGGCCTGGGTGAGCAGATCGACCTCGAGGAGGTGGCCGAGGTCTACCTCCCCCTGGCCCGTCTCATCCACCTCCAGGTCGCGGCCCGGCAGCGCCTGTTCGCCGCCACCGCCACCTTTCTCGGCGAGACCCACCCGGACCGTCAGGTGCCGTTCGTCATCGGCGTGGCGGGCTCGGTGGCCGTCGGCAAGTCCACCACCGCGCGTGTGCTGCAGGCGCTGCTGGCGCGCTGGGACCACCATCCGCGGGTGGATCTGGTCACCACCGACGGATTCCTGTACCCGACAGCCGAACTCACCCGGCGCGGCATCATGCATCGCAAGGGCTTCCCGGAGTCCTACGACCGGCGCAAGCTGCTGCGCTTCGTCACCGAGGTGAAATCCGGTGCGCATGAGGTGTGCGCGCCCGTCTACTCGCACATCGCCTACGACATCGTGCCCGGCGAATACCACTGCGTGCGCCAGCCCGACATTCTCATCGTCGAGGGCCTGAACGTGCTGCAGACCGGGCCGCGGCTGATGGTGTCGGACCTGTTCGACTTCTCGGTCTATGTCGACGCCCGCATCGAGGACATCGAGAACTGGTACGTGCAGCGCTTCCTGTCGCTGCGCAAGACCGCCTTCCAGGATCCGAATTCGCACTTCCACCACTACGCGAACTTCAACGACCAGGAAGCCACCAACCAGGCCAAGGAAATCTGGCACAACACCAACCGCCCGAATCTGGTGGAGAACATCCTGCCGACGCGCCCGCGCGCGACGCTGGTGCTGCGCAAGGACTCCGACCACTCCATCAACCGGCTGCGACTCCGGAAACTCTGAACTCCCCCGCCTCCCCGGGACTTCAGCGGACGGCTCGGTGCCGTCGGCAGTTTCGCATCCGTGCCGGTGGTTGGGCGCCGAATCCATTGTGGACGTACCCGGCGAGTTACCCTCGCCTCACGAGATCAGTCGTCGCGTTGGTTCATAGCTTCCAGGCGGCATCGAGTCGCGTGCCGACGTCGATACGGGTGGCTGCCTGGATGTGCGGTTTGGAGATCTCCGTGGCGATATAGCGCGCGACGAAGCGGCGGATCTCGTGGTCGACGCTGGCGAGGATGCGCAGCAATTCGCCGCGGCGGGTCGCGCTGGCGACATTGATGCGGACATTGCTGGGCTGCGGCTCGTCGATTTCGATGAGCACTCGCAGCGGCTCCGCGGTGCGGACGGTCAGGTGGAGGTGAATGGTGCCGTCCACCCGGAACGGATACCGATCGACCGCCAGGTCGATGAGCAGGTCGACCTTGAGCGGGATCACCAGGTCGAACGAAATCAGCTCGTCCACTTCGCGATTCAGCCGTGGCCGCCCGAGCCGCACGGCGGCCGAGAGTTTCGCGAGCTTGCCGGGGCCGGCCCCGATCGGCCCGAATTCGAACGCCTCTCCCGTGAGCTTCTCGAACGCCCCGGCTATCCGCTCGGTGGAGGCGGCGTATTCCAGGAATTGGCGGCCGAAGTCCTCGTAGCTGATGTACGGCACCGCCACGACCCGGCTCTCGGCCGGGCCACTCAGCCCTTCACGCAGCTCGCTCATACTCCCCGACGGTACGGCAGCGACCGTCCCGCGAACACGGAAGCCATTGCACTGCAATGGAACCGTTGATTCGCCGTGTTCTACACCCCGAAGCGGCGGTGCCGCGCCGCGTAATCGCGCAGGGCACGCAGGAAATCCACGCGCCGGAATTCCGGCCAGTACGCCTCGGTGAACCAGATCTCCGAATACGCGCTCTGCCACAACAGGAATCCCGACAGCCGCTGCTCACCGGAGGTGCGGATGACGAGGTCGGGGTCGGGCTGGCCGGAGGTGTAGAGGTGCTGGCCGATGGCGTCGACGGTGATGGATTGGACCAGATCCTCGCCGGTCTCGCCCGCGTCCATCTCCTGGCGGACCAGCGAGCGCACCGCGTCGGCGATCTCCTGGCGTCCGCCGTAACCGATGGCGACATTGACGTGCACGCCGGTGCGACCCTCGGTGCTCTTGGCCGCCTCGCTCAGGCGCCGGGCGAACTCGGCGGGCAGTTGATCGAGGGCGCCCACGATGCGGACGCTCCAATTCTGTTCCGGCGCAGCGAGTT
The DNA here is from genome assembly GCF_040680715.1 of Nocardia sp. NPDC051981. NCBI lineage: Bacteria > Bacillati > Actinomycetota > Actinomycetes > Mycobacteriales > Nocardiaceae > Nocardia > Nocardia sp. NPDC051981. Next base: position 84,252 of record NZ_JBFAXK010000021.1, read on the forward strand.
CGTCGACGACGTCGGTGATGACCTCGAAGAGGGTCTCGAGCTCGTCGGCGTCGCGGCGCAGATTCTCGGTGGAGAGCAGGTAGAGGGTCACCATCTCGATGCCCGCCTCGCCACACCAGCCCACGAGTTCGGCGATCTTCAGCGCACCGACTCGATGGCCATGGCTGATATCGCTGAACCCGTTCTCCCGCGCCCACCGCCGGTTGCCATCGCACATCACGGCGACGTGCCGGGGATGTTGTTTGCCAGCCAGCTGCCTGGACAGCCGTGACTCGTATATGCGATATGGGAGTCCACGCACCTGACTCGCAATCTTCACGGCCGCAACCCTACGCCCCCGGAACGAATGACGGAGCGACCGGGACAGACGAGCGAAACACCCGGGCCTCGTAGTGACGACAGCCACTATGAGAGGTGACCCACCGCCAACCTACGGTACGGTAGGTTACCGAGGAGGAAACTAATGGCCGAGGCAATACAGCCGGTCGACCCGGCGGTGGGGCTCATCGAAACCGTCCGCGAGGAGCTGGAATTCATCAAGCCCCGCATGCGCGGATGGATTCACGCCTGGGCCGTGGGCATCGCCGCCATCGCGGTGATCGTGCTGGTATCGGTGGCGAGCACCGTGTCGGCGCAGGCCGCCTGGTCGACGCTGGTCTACGGGATCACGGTGTGCGGGGTTTTCGGGATCAGCGCGACCTATCACCGGGTGAACTGGAAGACCGCGCGGGCGCGCATGTGGATGAAGCGGGCGGACCATTCCATGATCTTCCTGTTCATCGCCGGCAGTTACACGCCGTTCGCCCTGCTCGGGGTGCGTGGCAGCGCCGGGACCATCCTGCTGGCCATCGTCTGGGCGGGGGCCCTGGCGGGGGTAGCGCTGAAGATGCTGTGGCCCACCGCCCCTCGCTGGGTAGGGGTGCCGCTGTATCTGCTGCTGGGGTGGGCCATCGTGCCGGTGGCCGGGACGCTCATCGGGCATGTCGGCTGGACGCCGGTGATCTTGCTGCTCGCGGGCGGTATCGCCTACAGCGTGGGCGGGATCCTGTACGCGTCGCGCTGGCCGGACCCGTGGCCGGAGGTCTTCGGGCACCACGAGTTCTTCCACGCGGCAACGGTGGTCGCGGCGCTGTGCCACTACGTTGCCATCTGGTTCGTGCTGTTGCGCTGATCCGAGCAATTACTCACAAACGTGCAATCCGAGGCGAACGTTCTCTAAAGTCTGCGACGTGACCAGCAGACTCATCCTGTGGGCGCTGCGGGCGCCCGGGGGTCTGTCTGCTGTCGTCATGGCGTGCAATCTCGGTGGCCTCGCGGTGATCACCACCGAACTTTTCCTGAGTGGTTTCCTGAGCCGGCTCGGACCGGACTGGATGGCCACCTTCATTCAGGTATCGATCTATCCGGCCATCGGCGCGCTGGTCGGCATCATGCTCGCGGTGCGGGATCGGCACCACTACTTCAGCTGGCTGGACCAGCACCGGCCACCGACCGAGGTCGAGGCGAAACGGCTGCTGCGGCTGCCGGTCGCGATCACCGGACGGGCCCTGGCCATCTGGCTGCCAGGTGTGTTCGTGGCCGCCTTCGTCTTCGCGCACGCCACCGAGGACCGCAGCTTCCCGGTGGTGCTGTCGATGTTCACCCTGGGCGGGCTGGAGTCCGCGGCGCTGACCTTCCTGATCGTGGACCGGCTGATCCGGCCGACCATTCCGGTGGTGGCCGAGGTGCTGGACGAGACCGCGCACTGGAGCAATACCGTGCTGGCCCGGGTGCTGGTCACCTTCGCGGTCGCGGGCGCGGTGCCACTGTTCATGTTGATCACCGTGCTGGCCGACCCGTCCACCGATGCCCAGGATCGCATCCGGACCGGGATCTACATGGCCATCGTCGGCCTATCCGCGGGCGCGGTGGCGACGGCGGCGCTGGCCCGAGCGGTGGCGACGCCCATGCACACGCTGCGTGACGCGCTGGACCGGATCGCGCGCGGCGATCTCGACGCCCGGGTGACGATCAACAGCACCAGCGAGATCGGGCGGCTCGAGCATTCGGTGAACGAGCTGGCCGCCAATCTCAGTGAGCGCGAGCGCATGCGGACCGTCTTCGGCCGGCACGTGGGTACCGAGGTGGCCGAGCGGGCGCTGTCGGGCAGCCCCAGCCTGACCGGCGACATGCGGGTGGCGACCGCGCTGTTCGTGGACGTGACCGGGTCGGTGGCCATGGCCACCGAGCTCGCCCCGCACGATTTCGTGGCCAAGCTGAATCGGCTGCTGTCCATCGTGGTGGCGGCCACCGAGGACAATCAGGGCCTGGTCAACAAGTTCGAAGGCGATGCGGCGCTGTGCATTTTCGGCGCGCCCATCGCGCTCGACGACAATGCCACCCCGGCGCTGCGAGCCGCCCGCCGCATCCGCGACGAGGTCGCCGCGCTGGGCGAGCTCGATGTGGGCATCGGCATCGCGCGCGGGCTGGTGTTCGCCGGCGATGTCGGCACCGACACCCGGCTGGAGTTCACCGTCATCGGCGACGCCGTCAACGAGGCCGCCCGCCTCACCACCGAGGCCAAACTGGTGCCGCGCCGCATTCTGGCCAGTCAGGCGGTCATAGACGCCGCCTGCGACGCCGAGCGCACGCAGTGGATCCTGCACGACACTCTCCACCTCCGCGGCCGCAGGGAACCCACTCCGGGCTGGACCGACGTGGTGTCCCCCGCAGCGCCCCACCGCAACGGCAGTGCCCCGCAGGCCGGCCCCCGACCGGCCGCGCCCCCGTCTTCGGAGTCCGCCGGCCGGGCCGCGGATCGCTAATCATCAACCCGCGCAAGGGTCGGCCCCACACCCGGCGGGACCTGGCAATACTCCGATGAGAAACATGAACCGAACACCTCCGGGACTGTATGTTCGCCCGCTCCGGGCGGCAACGGATTAAGCACCGGCGGCACGGCCGGGCTCGGCCCATCGAATCGCGGTGTCGTACCTGAGGACTGGGCGCCTGTCGTACTCGTGGGGGATTCGGTGCGTACCGAGACGCCGGACAGTAGCGCTATGAATGAAATCGGCGCGTTCGAGCGGACTTCGGCGGCGGTGTGGGCGCGGCCGCAGCGAGCGGTACTGGCTTATCGAGCGATCGTGGTCGCGTTGATCGCGGGCGTGGGCGAGACATTGGGACGCGTCGCGCTCGCCCTCGATGAGCCCGGGGTCCACGTGGCCGGCCTCGCACTCGGGCTACTGATCCGGGCGGCGATCTACCTGACGGTCTTCGCGCTGGCGGCCCGCATGCTGGCCGGCAACCTAGGGGCGCGAGGGATTCTCGTGGTGGGGTTGGGCACGCTCGGCCTGGCCTCGCTGGCGGTCGAGCCGCTGCGGGCAGCGCTGACGGCCGAGCAGCTCGGCGACCTCTTCACGCACTGGACGCCGAATGCGGTGATACTCGGACTGTTTCGCGCCGCTCACATCATCGCGGTGCTGGTCGCGGTGCCCGCCGCGGTCATGGCCGGGCACCGCGTCGACAGCGCGACCTGAAGGCCGGCCGCGCCGGCAGCGGCGATCAGGCGGTGGGCGGGGGCAGCAGGCCGGCGCGCACATCCTCGACCGTGGTGACCGGGAGGTCGCAGACCGAGCCGCGGCAGATGTAGGCGGCGGAGGTGTCGCGCACCGGGGGGCGGTCGGCCAGCAGCGGCTGGGAGCCGACAGGTCCGGACACGATCACCGATCCGCCCGGTGCGGCGGCGCGGGCGGCCGCCACCAGCGTTGCGGCCCAGCCGGATTCGCCGTCCGGGCCGTCCACCACGGCCACCTGGATCGGGCCGCGCAGGGCGGCCTCGGTGACGGCGAGCCAGTGGCCGGCCGAGCGGGGCGCGCGAGCCAGCAGCACCGCGCCCCGGGTCAAGGTGTGATCGGCCAGCTGCCGGTAGCGGTCGGCCCGCTGCGGGTCGGTGAGGGCGGCCGCGGTGAGCAGGGCTTCCACGAGAACCGAAGTGCCGGACGGGGTAGCGCCGTCCAGCGGGTCGCGTGGCCGGGTCAGCAGGGTCTCGGCGTCGTCGGCGGTGTCGAACCAGCTGCCGGAGGTTTCCGGATCGGCGAAGTGGGCGATGGCGGCGTCCAGCAGATCCTGCGCCGCGTCCAGCCAGTCGCCCTCGGCGGTCTGATGCAGCGCGAGCAACCCCAGCGCCAGCCACGCGTAATCCTCCAGCACGCCCGGAGCCGCGCCGGGCACACCGCCCAGCGAGGCGCGGCAGACGCGGCCGCCGGTCATATGGGTGCCGAGCAGGAAGCGGGCACACCGGACGGCGGCCGCGATCCACTCCGGATGTCCGTGTGCCGCACCGGCTTCCGCGAGCGCGACGATGGCCATGCCGTTCCAGGCGGTGACCACCTTGTCGTCCCGATCCGGCTGCGGGCGGCGCGCACGGGCGGCGGACAGCTTCGCCCGGATCGCCTCGAACCGCTCGTAATCGGCCGGTTCCGGATCGGTGTACCGGGTCAGCACCGAGGTGCCGTGCTCGAAGGTGCCCGCCGTGGTGACATTGAAAACCTCTGCCGCCCAGGCGCCGTCGAGCGCGCCGAGCACACCGTTGAGTTCGGCCGGCGTCCACACGTACGTGGCTCCCTCCACGCCCGGCCCGCCCGGTTCCAGATGGGTGTCCGCGTCCAGCGCCGAGGCGAAGGCCCCCTGCGCGGTACCAAGGTCCGTCAGCAGGAATTGCACGGTCTCGCGAGTCACCCGCAGCGCCAGCGGTTCCCACGCATCGGTCGCACGCTCATCGGCCGGCTCGTCATATCCCCGCCGCGCCAGATGCGCGTACACGCGCAGCAGCTGGGCATTGTCGTAGAGCATCTTCTCGAAGTGCGGCACCACCCACGCCGCATCCACCGAGTACCGCGCGAAACCGCCCCGCAGCTGGTCGTAGATGCCGCCGCGCGCCATCGACTCGCAGGTGAACGAAACAGCCTGCAACACGGTCGGATTGCCGGTCAGCTCATAATGCCGGAGCAGCCCCTCCAGCAGGGCCGACGGCGGAAACTTGGGCGCGCCGCCGAACCCGCCGTGCTGCCCGTCCACATCCTTCAGCACCGCGCCGACCGCATGCTCGAGCAACTCCGGCCCGACCCCGATCTCCGCATCCGGCAACCCCGCGGTCTGTTGCCGCAGCGCGTCGGCCACCTGCGCCGCCGCCGTGTTCACCTCGTCGCGCCGGTTCCGCCACGTCTCGCTCACCGCCGTCAGCACCTGGGTGAACGACGGCATCCCGTGCCGCGGCGTCTTCGGGTAATACGTCCCGCAATAGAACGGCTCCCCCTCCGGCGTCAGGAAAGAGCTCATCGGCCACCCGCCCTGCCCCGTCATGGCCACGGTGGCATTCATGTACACCGCATCCAGATCGGGCCGCTCCTCCCGATCCACCTTGATACACACGAAGTTCTCGTTCATGACGGCCGCGGTGGCCTCGTCCTCGAACGACTCGTGCGCCATCACATGACACCAGTGGCACGACGCATACCCGATCGACAGCAGAATCGGCACATCCCGCTCGGCCGCCTCGGCCAGCGCCTCCGCATCCCACTCCCGCCAGTGCACCGGATTCCCGGCATGCTGACGCAAGTAAGGCGATGTCGCGCTGCCCAATCGGTTCATATCCCCACCCTTCCACACCCGGCGCTCACGCAACACGACCCGGACGCAGCCTCGCGCGGGTCGCGATCAGCGGCCGAGCCAGCTGCCGAAGCGGCGAATGAGGAACGGCATGACGATCCACACCAGGGCCGCGACGGTGCTCGGGATGAGCAGGGCGAGCCGCAACGGCGTCGGCCAGGATGCGAGTACCGGGCCCAGAATCGTTGCCAGCAAGAGTGCGCTGGCTGCCGGTGACCAACGCCGAACCCGCCTACATGGCCGCCCTGTGGCTGCCCCGGGGCCCGGTCGGCCTGATATCCCGATTGGTCTCCGAGGTGCACCGCAACCGGCTGGGTCGACGAGCCCGCGGCGATATCGGCAGGCTGGCCCACCCGGCCCAGTGCGGTCACGGCACTGATGCCGGCCCGCACCTGCGGATTGCCATCGAAAAAGGGCGGTCATCCCCTCGGTCTCGGTCGCACCGGCGGCCACCGCGTTCACGGTGATACCGCGCGGACCGAGCTGTACCGCAAGGGTTTTGGTGAGCACATCGATCGCCCCCTTGCTCATCGCACAGGCCACCTGCGACGGGGCCGCCACCCGCGGTGCGCACGTGTCTGCGCCGCTGTTCATTTCGCAGCGGGCGATACCGCTGCTGCGCGAGACCGCGCTCACCAAACCCTCACCGTCTGCTCACCGACGGCGCCCAGCAACGCCGGCCACGAGGTAGACGCGGCCGCGCCCGGATGCGTTGCCGGGATCCGGCGCATCAGGGCGATGATCGACTGGTCGGCCGTGTCTTGTATCGCGCAACCGCTCGGAAACGGTGCGCGCACCGTAAGGTGGGCGGGAGAACAAGTCGGCACGAGTCATTCGGATTCGGTAACCCGGCCACCGGCGGGAAGTGTTCATATGACCCCTGCACGACAGACCACCCTCCGCCATGAGCAGAGCGGATTCAGCGCGGCACGTGCCGCCGAGAAGGCCGCAAACGAGAAGCAGAACGCCATGGCCGCCCATACCGTCGCGGGTCATGCCCTCGATGCCGCGGACTGCGCACATCTGCTCCAGATGCTCGGCCTCGACACCGGGAGCCAGGAGCCGTAGTACTCGACGGATGTGGGTCGAGATCGTTCCGCGATAGGCGCATAACCGAGGTCATGGTCGTCGTGGAGTCGTACGCGCCCGAGTCCGGGCGTCCGGAGAACTGACCTTCCGGCAAGACTCAACCACCTTTCGCACCGCGCGTCGGCCTGGAGCCAGGTAACGCCTCGCGGTCCGAAGTCGCGCCCCGATCAACCCTCCTGCAACCTCCCGAGCTGACGATGCGCCGAACCCGTGATCCGCCCGGCTGCGCACTCGTCGATCCTTCATTCAGATCCGGCGATCCAGTTCTTCCAGATGGAGAACGCACCGGCTCCCGTGTCCTGACAGCCCTATGTGGTTGCGCCGGTATCGATCTCGCCCGGCGCAATCACAAGATCCACTGGTCGGTCCCAGTGGGTCCTCATCGCAACGGAGCACCCCACTGCACCTGCCGGCGCAGATGGTTCCTGAGCAGTTTGCCCCCGGCATTGCGCGGCAGCGCCTCGCCGGGTGTGACGGGAGCCGACCGGATCGGAAACATGAACGGCCCGACGGGAACCCACCCCGCCGGGCCGTTCGCCCGCACCGGAGATCGGGTGCCCATTCGCCGGGGTGCATGATGGGGCGCATGCTTCCCACCGACCGCCTGCACCAGGTCGACCGGCATCCCGCCGTGATCGACACGCCGCTCGGCACCGTCGTGTTCGCTGTCGCGCTCGGCTCGGAACGGGTACCGACTGGTCCGGATGCCGTGTGGCGCTTGGTGAACGGCTCGCACCTGCACCGCTGGCGGCACCGGGACGCCACGGTCGATCTGCTCCTGGGCCGCATCGAGATGCCGGCCTGGGACGGCGGTGCGGCCGTACCCATGTGGGCGGGAATCTGGCAGGTGCAGGCGCATTCGGCGGTGCCCGCACTGTCCTTCTCGGCCGAACTGACCGATCTGTCCGCGGACACGTTCTGTGGTCCCGACTCCGGTGAATGCCTCGCGGCCGTGACCGCCGAGAACGACCGCTTCTCGGTGTCGATCGGCGGCCCGGATTCCGAACTGCTGGCCATGCAGGCCGCCGATGGCCGGCTCATGCCCGCCGACTGGGCGGACCAGCTGCCCGCCGACGGCAATGACGACAACTCCGAATACGGTGTGCGCTACCTGGATCCGGCCGGAATCCACTGGCGGCTACCCGGTCTCGCCACCACGGAGGTGGCCCGGCTCTGCATCGCGACCGCCTGGTGCCCCCGCGACGACGACCGGCCCGCGGCCTGGTTCGCGGTCGACATCCCCCTCGACACCGCCTATCTCCACCTCACCACCGACCGCCCCTGAGGAACGCCGGCTACCCGGATATCGAACCGGTGGCCGCCCACCGGCGGAACTCGTCACCAGATCGGCGCCGAGCTGATCGGCCCCCAGCTCCAGCGCGCTGAAGAGTTGCGGCGCCGACGCTCTCGCCCGCAGCGCCGCCTCCCGAACCAGGGCCGCCAGCCGCGACGAAATGGTATCGCCGATCATCGCCGCAGCTCAGCGACCACCGATTACTTCCGAACGGGACCTTCGGGACCGCGACCCGGCCATTGCTGCCCGGCCGCTGATCAGCGGGACCGCCGTCACCCCGGACGCTGAGGTCACCCACGTCGTGCGTCCTGTTTCAAAAACCGCACCGCACAGTCTAATTTGGACCCTCGTGCATTGCACCGTGAGTGCAACACGATGCCACCACCCGTCGATGACGCTCCACTCCCGGGATCCCAATGACCATCCACCCCACCGGTATTCACGCCCCCAGCGGGGCCGGGCTCGACCCCGACGCACAGGTCATGGACACCGTGCTGCTCCCGGGCTATGTGCTGAGCACGATCGGAGTGTGCGAGGACACGCGACATCGCCTGGCCCTCGCCGCGGACCTGCCGGGCTGGCTGCTGACCTCGCCCGAATCCATGGTGCCCAGCGAGCGGTATCTGCGGCTGTGGGAACTCGTCGAACACGAAACCCAGGATCCCGCCATCGCCGTCCGCACCGCACTCGAGTACACCCCGGGGCAGCTCGGCATCATCGACTACCTGCTGCTGACCGCGCCCACCCTGGGTGCGGGACTCGCGCTCACCGATCGATTCATGGACGCGTGCTCGACCAACCGGGAGTTCCGGGCGGTCGCCGACGCGGATCCGGACGGTGTGACGACGGTGTACACCGGCCTGGCCCGGGGTGAGGGCCGCGGCAGCGAGCTGGCCATGCACACCGGTCTGTGCGGGATGATCGTGAAGATGCGCACGGCCACCGGGCAGCACGTGGTCCCGGTGGACGTGCGACTGCGGCAGCGGGCACCCAAGAGCCGGGCGGAGCTGACCGCGCTCGCCGAGCTGTTCGGTACGCCCCGAATCGATTTCGGGGCGGCCACCAATCGCGTCACCTTCCGGAACACCGATCTGGCGCTGCCGCTGCTGCGCGCCGACCCGGTCCTGAACCGAATCCTGGTGCAGCAGGCCGAGATGACGGCGCCACCGCGCATCACCACCTGGTCCGACCGGCTGCAGCAGGAGCTGACGTCGATGCTGATCGACGGCGCGGTGACCATCGACGCGGTGGCCCGCCGGCTGCTGACCGGCCGTCGCACCCTGCAGCGCCGCCTCGCCGAGGAGGGCACCTCCTGGCGGTACGAACTCGAAAAGGCCCGCAGGCAACAGGTTCTCGACCAGCCGCTGGGCCTCACCCAGGCCGAGCGCGCCCGCCGGCTCGGCTACTCCGATCCGAGGTCGCTGCGCCGCGCCCAGCAGCGCTGGACCGACGTGAGCTGAGCGGGTCGCGGTGCGCCTCCGCGCCGGCGGTCACCGCGGCTGATCCCGGCGGAAGCTCGCGGGTGACTGCCCGGTCCAGCGGCGGAAAGCCCGGGCCAGCACCCGGTGATCGCGGTACCCGAGGCGCAACGCCACCGACCGCACCGGCACCGTGTGGTCGCGCAGCAGGGCGATCGCCGTGTCCCGCCGCACGATCTCGAGCTCCGCGCGCCAGCTGGTGCCGTGCTCGGCCAGGCGGCGCTGCAGGGTCCGGTCGCTGATCCGGAGGGCGGTGGCCACCTCCTCCAAACCCACCCCGTCACCGCCGGACTCCGGCAGCGCCGCTTGGAGCGCCGCGCGGAAGACATCCAGCCAGGCCGGTTCGGGCCCGATCGAGTCGATCAGCTTCTGCGCGTGCGATCGCAGAATCCCCTGCAGGACAGGATCATTCGTCCGGCCACCGGTCTCCGCGGTGGTGAGGAAGGTGAGCGCGTCCCGGTCCTGACCGAAGTGGATGTTCCCGGTGCCGAGGGCACGGATCAGGTGCGCACGATCGTCGGGACCCCGGTGCGAGAAGTCGACACGCACCGGCCGGCCCGCGTCGCCGAAGCTCTCCGTCGCCCGCCGCACCATCACCGCCATGACGAATTCCTTGTTGGCGGCCGCGGCCGCGCCCCGATGCGGGAGATCGAGATAGCGTGCGGTGAGCAGGGATCCGTCCTCCACCACCTCCAGATCGACCCGGCGGTCGCAGATGGTGTTGTTGTAGCGCGCCGCGTCGCGCAGCCCCTCGGCGAGTGTGGGCGCATTGCCGATGAGGTAGTCCCACACGTGCAGCCGCCCCAGCTCGGCCACGTCCGCGGCCAGTACTCCGGCCTCGGGTCCCGCCAGCCGGTGCAGCAGCTCCCACAGCCGCGACGCCGTCGAGGTCGGGATGCGCGCCGTGTCGTCGAACAGCAGGGCCGGATCGCGGCCGAGCAGCTGGGCGATCTGCTCCGTCTCGGCGCCCGCCCGCCGGGCCGCGTCCGCGATTACCCCCACCACATGGGACGAGACGGTATTGACCGCATTGCCGGACCGGTCCAGGACCGTAGTCGCCATCTCTGCCACCTTCTCACGGAATTGCGCCTTCTCACGGAATTGCGCTGAGACTCCCGTTAACTCGGACCTTCCGGTACGTATTCCCCTCGCTCCGACCTGCAGAGCAAGCGCATCGGTAACTGTCACCGCCCTGCTCGAGGAGCTGAGATACGCGATGATGCCCGTCCGGCGTACTGTCGAGTCTGTGAGCAGTGGCGCCGCCCCGGCGGCAGCGGCGGAGGGCTCGGACCTGTGGGCCCGGGCGTTCGCGACGCTGTACGACCCTCTGCTGTGGATGGGCGAGAAGGCGGGGATGGGCGCTCGCCGGCGAAATTTGCTCAGCCGTGCGAGGGGGCGGACTGTCGAGCTCGGCAGCGGTACCGGCCTCAACCTGGGGTATTACCCGGACGGCCTGGACGAGCTGATCTTGACCGAACCGGAGGCCGCGATGCGGACGCGGTTGGCGCGGAGGCTGGGTCGCAGCCGACATCACGCACGTGTGCTCGACGCATCGGCCGAAAAACTGCCGTTCGCGGATGAAACCGTGGACACGGTCGTCTCAACACTCGTGCTGTGCACCGTCGATGACCCCGATCCGGTGTTGCGGGAGATCGAGCGCGTGTTGCGTCCCCGCGGCCGGCTGCTGTTTCTCGAGCACGTACGTTCCGAGTCGCCGCGACTTTCCGCTTGGCAAGACCGTCTCGCCGAGCCGTGGCGCCGGTTCGCAGAGGGCTGCCACTGCAACCGCGCCACCCTCGAGCTGATCCGGGCGTCCGGGCTGGAACTCGAAGACGTGCAGGAAATGCCGTGGCGGGCAATGCCCCCGATCGTTCGACCACTGATCATGGGCGTGGCCACCAAGAACGGTTGAGAGCCGGCGCCCCATCCGGGCGGTGGCCACTCGCGCCAGGAGAGTGCCATTCCGTGTCAGCGACATGGCGAAGTGGCATCCTTCAGGGGTTCATGCCCCGCTCGCCGCACCCCGATCAGGAGGCACCATGGCCGGATTGATCCGCATCCGCCACGTGAAACTGCCGGTCAGCGACCTGGCGCGCAGTGTCGCCTGGTACTGCGACCTGCTGGATCTGCGCCTGGCGGGCGAGTTCCGGGAGGAGGGCGAGCTGCGCGGGGCACAGCTCATGCACCCGTCCGGCTTCGGCATCGCGCTGTGGGAGCGCGAATACTGTGCGGGCACACCGGATTTCCGTGGCTTCGACGTCTTCGCCCTGGAGGTGGACTCGGTCGACGACCTGCACGCCTTCGCCGCCCGCGCCGACGAACTGGAGTACACCCGCGGCGAGGTGATCGATCGCGGCCCGTACGGCGCGATCCTGGATCTCGCCGACCCCGACGACACCGTGGTGCGGCTGCTGGCCAACAACCCCTTCCATGCGGATCGATTCCTCGGGATGGACACCGACGGCAAGGGCGGGTTCACCGTCTACGACACCCCGACCCTCGGCTGAGCGCCTTCCCGGAAGCACATATCCCCAGGTAGGCATTCCTGAGACATTTGTACTAGACAATCGTGCCAATCGTTTAGTACATTTGTCTTAGACGTTAGAGCCAACCGAGAGAGCCCCGACACCATGAACACCACCGTCAACTCGCTGCACATCCTCGTTTCCGGCGGCGGCATCGCCGGCAATGCCGTTGCGCTGCAACTGCTCCGGGCCGGAGCCCGGGTCACCGTCGTGGAGCGCGCCACCGCGCCCCGCCCCGGCGGCCAGGCCGTCGACCTGCGCGCCGCCAGCAAGGAGGTCGCCGAGCGCATGGGCCTGATGCCGGGCATCCGCAAATACCAGCTCGAAGAGCTCGGCATGGCGTGGGTCGACCGCAAGGGCACCGAATACGCCGCCCTGCCGGTGGAGGCCTTCGACGGCAAGGGCCCGGTCGCCGAAATCGAGATCACCCGCGGCGATCTGAACCAGGTGCTGCTCGACCTGCTGGCCGAAACTCCGGGCAAGCTCGACTACCGCTACGGCGAGTGGATCGAGACCCTCGACCAGGACGACACCGGCGTGAGCGTCGGCTTCGGCTCCGGCGCGACCGGGCGCTTCGATCTGGTGGTCGGCGCGGACGGCGTGCACTCGGCAGTCCGTCGCCTCGCCTTCGGGCCGGAGGAACAGTTCTCCACATACCTGGGCGGCTACACCGCCTTCTTCACCATGCCCACCCCGGCCGACACCAAGCCGGGCTGGTTCGCCATGCACTCGGTGCCCAGCGCCGCCGTCGGCATCCGCCCCGACCGCGACCCGCGCACCACCAAGGCCATCCTGACCCTCCGCACCTCGGAGAACCCCGCGCTGCGCCGCGACGTCGCCGCCCAGCAGCGCCTCATCACCGACATGCTCGCCGAGGCCGGCTGGCACGCGCCCGCCGCGCTCGCGGCCATGCCCGGCGCACCCGACTTCTACTTCGACGTGCTGGCCCGCATCGACATGCCGGCCCTGGCCGCCGGGCGGGTCACCCTGGCCGGCGACGCCGGCTACTGCGGCTCCCCCCTGACCGGTATGGGCACGGCGATGGCGCTGGTGGGCGCGTACATCCTGACCGGCGAAATCGCCGCCACCCCGGACGATCTGCCCGGCGCGCTGGCCCGCTACGAGGAGCGGGTGACCCCGTTCCTGGACGCGGCCAAGGAACTTCCCGGCGGCGGCATCCAGATGATGCTCCCGAAGTCGAAGGTCCTGACCGCCCTGGGCCGGCTCAATATGCGGATCATGACCTCGGGCCCGATGCTCCCGCTGACCCGGAAGCTGTTCGAGCCCAAGGCCGAGGACTACCGGCTGCCCGCGTACGAGACCGAGACGCTGGTCTGAATCCCGGCCTCAGCCGAGATGCTCGCGCAGGAAGGCCGCGATCTCGTCGGTGGCGGCCACCGCCGCCGGGTACGGATGCTCCGGCGGCCCCCGGATATGCCACGACCCCGGTCACCGGACCGGGGTCGTGGGATGCCGAGGGGATTCAGGCGGTGCCGTTGGTGGCTTCCGGCTTGGTCTCGCTGCGCGGCTCGGACTCGGTGTCCTCCGCCTGCGCTGCCTCGTGATCCTCACCCGCCGCGATGCCGTGCTCGGTGCCCTCGTCGGCCTCCTGGTCCGCCTCCGGATGTTCCGGGGAGAACTCGGCGGGCAGGTTCTTGATGTGCCTGTTCATGTTCCGGATGAGCAGGATGGTGCCGGCCAGCAGCACCAGCACGATGACCAGACCCAGCGGGGACGCCTTACCGAACTCGGGTCCGGTGGGCGAGTTGGTGCCCTGGGCGAGCAGCGTGAGCATCATCGGTCGGTGTCCTCGGTGTCGGCGGCGTCGAAGCCGGAATCGGCCTCGTCGATTCCCGCGAACAGGTCGGTCTCCGGGATCGCGGTCTTGACCCGGGTCTTGGCCAGCTCGAACTCCTCGGTGGGCCACAGTCGCTGCTGCATCTCCAGCGGAATCGCGAAGAAGGCGCCGTTGGGGTCGATCTGAGTGGCGTGGGCGCGCAGGGCGTCGTCACGCTGCGGGAAATACTTGGCGCACTCTACCTGGGTGGTGACCCGCGCCATGATGTCGCCGCGCTCGGCGGCGTACTTGCGCATGCGGTCCATCCAGTCCTGCATGGGGAAGGGCTCGCCGCGGCGCGCGTACTCGTCGGCGAACACCTCCAGCCGGGTGAGGCTGAAGCCGTGGTTGTAGTACAGCTTGAGCGGCTGCCAGGGCTCGCCCGCGTCGGGGAACCGCTCCGGATCGCCCGCCGCCTCGAAGGCCGCGACCGACACCTTGTGGCACATGATGTGATCCGGGTGCGGGTAGCCGCCCATCTCGTCATAGGTGGTCATGACGTGCGGCCTGAACTGGCGGACCACGCGCACCAGCGCCTCGGTGGCCTCCTCCAGAGGCACCAGCGCGAAGCTGCCCTCGGGCAGCGGCGGCAGCGGATCGCCTTCCGGCAGACCGGAATCCACGAAGCCGAGCCAGGTCTGGCGGACGCCGAGCGCCTCGGCGGCGGCGGCCATCTCCTCGCGGCGGACCTCGGTGATGCGGTCCTTGATGCCGGGGGTGTCCATGGCGGGGTTCAGGATGTCGCCGCGTTCCCCGCCGGTGAGGGAGACGACCAGCACGTCATTGCCTTCGGCGGCATAGCGCGCGGTGGTCGCCGCACCCTTGCTGGATTCGTCGTCGGGATGCGCGTGCACCGCCATGAGGCGAAGACCACTCACTTCTCGTTCACCTCACCGATCACGTTTTTCACCTCGTAGCGTCGAGCTGTATCAATTGGCACGTGCAGGGGTCCTGCGTGGTTACGCAAGCTTCCTCCTCCGGACCCTGACCGCACGTGCCGAGTCCAGACACAGGCATCAGATATGCATTCCCTATAGTTCCATCCGATCGTTGTTTGTTCCGACCTACCCCCCGGGAGCGTCCCCGATATGAGTGAAAGACCGGCTGACCGGTACGGGATTGCGCCTCGGAAGACCCGACGCTGGCTCCCCTACGCCCTCGGAGCGGTCGTCATCCTCGCCGGGCTCGGGGTCTCCTATCTGGGCTACCGCACCTACGGGCCACAGGCCATCGAACCGGATCGGATCGGCTACACGATCGTCGACGACTCCACCGTCAGCGTGGATTTCAAAGTGACACGCAAGGATCCGGGCCAGGCGGTCGTCTGCTTCGTCCGGGCCATGGACGGCGACACCGACGAGGTCGGCCGCCGCGAGATCCTGGTGCCCGGCTCCGACTCCGGCACCGTCCGCGTGGTCACCACGATCAAGACCAGCCGACGGGCCGGCGCCGGCAATGTCTACGGGTGCACCGACCATGTGCCGGCCTATCTGCGCGTCGGGTGAAACGTCCGTTAAGCGACCCGCTTTGACGCTTCTACCTGCGCCTTTCCGAATCGTGCTAAAATGACGCGATACACGGTTCCGACGTTCGGAGCCGTGTTTGCTGCATTGACGGCCGGCGCTGTCGGGACTCTCCCCAGGGATCGCTCTGGCTGTCCACTGCTGCTGTGCCCATCTCCGGATGGCCACGGTAGCGGGCATCAGGGAATCCCGGCTTGCCGGGGACAACTACTAGGGAGTGATCGAGATGACTGAGACCGTGACTTGGCTGACCCCGGAGTCGCACGAGAGGCTCACGAGCGAACTCGGCGCGCTCATCGCCAACCGTCCCGTCATCGCGGCCGAAATCAACGAGCGCCGTGAAGAGGGCGACCTCAAGGAGAACGGCGGTTACCACGCGGCGCGTGAGGAGCAGGGCCAGCAGGAGGCGCGCATTCGCCAGCTGCAGGAGCTGCTGAACAACGCCAAGGTTGGCGTCGCGCCCACCAAGTCCGGCGTCGCCCTGCCCGGCTCGGTCGTCAAGGTCTACTACGACGGCGACGAGACCGACACCGAAACCTTCCTCATCGCCACCCGCGAAGAGGGCCTCGGCAGCGCCGACCTCGAGACCTACTCCCCCAACTCCCCGTTGGGCGGCGCCCTCATCAACGCCAAGGTCGGCGAAACCCGCGAATACACCCTGCCCAATGGCAACACCATGAAGGTGACGCTGGTCTCCGCGGAGCCCTACCACAGCTGATTTACGACCGACGGATTCGCGGCCCCGGTCCACACGGACTCCGGGGCCGCAATGTTTGTCGGTACCGGCCGCGAAGAGCGAAGCGCCGCACCAAAAATGGTGCGGCGCTTTGTTTTTCGGAACGCGACAGCTGATTTCGGGAGGCCCGGGTAACTCACCGGGTACCCCCGAAATCGGCTCGGATCCCGACCGCCGGCACGGGTGCGTGACCGAGCACGGCACCCGGCCGGCCGCTAAAGGCCCGGGGAGGCGGTCAGGCCAGGGCCTGCTCGATGTCCGACAGCAGGTCGCTGATGTCCTCGATGCCGACGGAGAGGCGGACCAGGTCGGCGGGGACCTCGAGGGCCGAGCCGGCGGTGGAGGCGTGGGTCATGGCGCCGGGGTGCTCGATGAGGGATTCGACGCCGCCGAGGGATTCGGCGAGGGTGAAGATCTTGGTCTTGGCGCAGAAGGCGAGGGCCGCGTCCTTGCCGCCATGGACGCGCACCGAGATCATGCCGCCGAAGCGGCGCATCTGCTTCTGGGCCACGGTGTGGCCGGGGTGCTCGGGCAGACCGGGGTAGATGACCTGGGCGATCTTGGGGTGGTTCGCGAGGAACTCGGCGATGGTCTCGGCATTGTCGCAGTGCCGGTCCATGCGCAGGGCCAGCGTCTTGATGCCGCGCATGGTGAGGAACGCGTCCATCGGGCCGGGGACCGCGCCCGCACCGTTCTGCAGGAACGCGAACTTGGCGTCCATCTCCTGATCGTCGGTGATCAGCGCGCCGCCCACCACGTCCGAGTGCCCGCCCAGGTACTTGGTGGTCGAGTGCAGCACGATGTCCGCGCCCAGCAGCAGCGGCTGCTGCAGGTAGGGCGAGGCGAAGGTGTTGTCCACCACCAGCTTCGCGCCGCCCGCGTGCGCCACCTCGGCCAGCGCCGCGATATCACCGACGTTCAGCAGCGGGTTGGTCGGCGTCTCGACCCACACCAGCTTGGTGTTGGGGCGCATGGCCGCGGCGACCGCGTCCACATCCGACACCGGCGCGACCGAGTACTCGATCCCCCACTGGGTGAACACCTTGTCGATGAGTCGGAAGGTGCCGCCGTACGCGTCGTTCGGAATCACCATGTGGTCACCGGGCCGCAGGTTCGCGCGGATCGCACAGTCGGTGGCCGCCATACCCGAGGCGAAAGCCCGCCCGTAGGTACCGGATTCGAGCGCCGCCAGGTTGGCCTCCAGCGCCGTGCGGGTCGGGTTCCCGGTGCGCGCGTACTCGTACCCGCCCCGCATCCCGCCGACACCGTCCTGGGCGAACGTCGAACTCGCATAGATCGGCACGTTCACCGCACCGGTCTGAGGGTCCGGATCGAACCCGGCGTGCACCGCCCGTGTGGAGAAACCCAGCTCACTCATGCAGACAGCCTAAGGACGCTGCAGATTCGCCCACGCCCCGGGTCGGGCCCGCACCGCCGCCACCGCTGCCCGCGAGTCGAACGACCACGGCCGACACCCCTGCTCGGACCGGAAACCCCAGATCCCACCCCGCGGACCGAGCGGGCCGCAAGAGCGATCAGCACCGGACCCGGCGCTGCCGGCCGTCGGCTCGGACCCGGCGCTATCGACCCGGCGCGGCGTTGTGAGTCAGGCGGGGGCGGTTCTAGGGTGGGCGCATGGTCACCGTGGACGAGCTGTTCGCCATCGATTCCCTGCTCAGTGACGAGGAGCGGGCGATCCGGGATACGGTGCGCGCGTTCGCCGCGGAGCGATTGCGGCCGCGGGTGGCGGAGTGGTTCGAGGCGGGGACGTTTCCGGCACGGGAGCTGGCGCCGGAGCTGGGGAAGCTCGGGCTGCTGGGGATGCATCTGGACGGGTACGGGTGCGCGGGGACGTCGGCCACGGCGTACGGGCTGGCCTGCCTGGAGCTGGAGGCCGTGGATTCGGGTGTGCGCAGCATGGTTTCGGTGCAGGGGTCGCTGGCCATGACCGCGATCCACAAGTACGGGTCCGAGGAACAGAAGCTGCGGTGGCTGCCGGAGATGGCGGCGGGCCGGGTGATCGGATGCTTCGGGCTGACCGAGCCGGACTTCGGCTCGAACCCCGGCGGCATGCGGACGCGAGCGCGGCGGGACGGGGACGACTGGATCCTCGACGGGTCGAAGATGTGGATCACCAACGGGTCGGTCGCGGATGTGGCCGTCATATGGGCGCAGTCGCGCGAGGGTGAGCGGGATGTGATCCGAGGATTCGTAGTGCCCACGGACACACCGGGTTTCAGCGCTCGCGAGATGAAGCACAAGTTGTCGCTGCGCGCGTCGATCACCGCGGAACTCTCCCTCGACGACGTCCGGCTGCCCGCCGACGCCCTGCTGCCCGAGGCCCGCGGACTCCGCGCGCCGCTGGGCTGCCTGTCCGAGGCGCGCTTCGGCATCATCTTCGGCGCGCTCGGCGCGGCCCGCGACTGCCTGTCCGCCACAATCGAATACGCGCGGACCCGCGAGGTGTTCGACAAGCCGCTGGCGGCCTACCAGCTCACCCAGGCCAAACTGGCCGACATGGCGCTCGAACTCGGCAAGGGCGAACTGCTGGCGCTGCACCTCGGCCGATTGAAGGACCGGCACCAGATCTCCAACGAGCAGATCAGCGCCGGCAAGCTGAACAGCACCCGCGAGGCGATCAAGATCGCGCGCGAGTGCCGGACCATCCTGGGCGCGAACGGCATCACCCTCGAGTACCCGGTGCTCCGGCACGCCAACAACCTGGAGTCCGTCCTCACCTACGAGGGCACCGCCGAAGTGCATCAGCTCGTCCTCGGCGAGGCCCTGACAGGCGCGAAAGCGTTCCGCTGACCGGCAGTTCCGGCGAATTGCGCGATATGTCACAGCCGGTCCCCCAGGTGCCGGGCGATTGCTAGCATCACCGGGTGTTTGTGCCCGGCTCCGCCCTGCTCGTCGTTTCGGCGCGTAAAACCCTGAACCGCCTGCATTGCACCCACGGAGCCCCCGCCGCGGAGGCCGCGGCCGTCTTCCCCGGTGTGTCCGCAGCGATCGACCAGCATGCCGCGGCCATCCGCGACATCCTCGACCTCGGCGTCGACAACTCCGGCCTCGTGCCGACCAGTGTCCTGCTGGCCGGCTACGCCCGCGGCATTCTCGAGGACCTGCGCGAAGCCGAGGCCGCCGTCCTCCCCCACTCCCTGCTCGACTGGCAGGACGCCGACTGGCTCCACCTGCGCCTGGCGGGCGTCTGCGCGCTGGCCCGCGCCTCCTGACCTCACGATGAAGCAGCCCCGGGGTAGAAACCCCGGGGCTGCTCGCCATGCACCACCCGCAGCGGGTCGAGAAGATCGTCGCCATCGGCGGTGTCGGCCACAGCCTGCTCACCGCCAACCCCAGCGAAGGCACCCGCCTGCTGTCGGAATTCTCGGTTTCGGGCGGCACGGGATCAGCCCATGTCGTCGCGATCTCCCCGGTCCTGACTGCCGGGCCGCGGCATCTGCCCGCTGGAATGTGGGGGCTGTCCGGGCGGCATCGGCTGTCCGGGCGGCGGCATCTGCCCGGGTTGTGTAGGCATCTGGCCGGATTGGGGCGGCATCTGGCCGGGCTGCGGCGGCATCTGCCCAGGCTGCGGCGGCATCTGCCCGGGCTGCGGCGGCATCTGCCCGGATTGCTGCGGCGGCATCTGCCCGGGCTGCGGCGGCATCTGCCCGGATTGCTGCGGCGGCATCTGGCCGGGCTGCTGCGGCGGCATCTGGCCACCGCCGCCCGGTCCGTAGCCGCCCTGCTGGCCGTATCCCGGTTGCCCGTAACCCATCTGGCCGCTCCCTGACTCGGCCCACTTGCCCGGAGGCATCTGGCCCATGCCTTGCCCCGCCATCATGGGCCGGGTCGCCGAGCGTTGCGCCCACATGGCCGCCTCCTGCGCCTGCCGCTGGCGGGCCGCATCCTCACGGCCCCGCTGATAGGCCTGCGCATGCCCCTTCACCTCGGGCATTTCGCCCTCGATGGCGTCGAGCCAGCCCGCCCACCGTTCCTGCATGGGCCGGATCAGGCCACCGCCGAGACCGACGATGAGGACACCGCCGATCGTCGCCAGCACCGTGATGAGAAGCGGCATGGTGACCGACGTTCCCACGCCGATCTGATTGAGGGCCGCGATGATGCCGATGCCCCAGATGAACACCGCCGCAACACGTCCCAGCATGCGGCTGTAGTCCAGACCGCTCAGCATGTTCGACACCATGTCCTGCACGACGCGCGCGATCGCGCCCGCGATACAGACGATGACGATGGCGACCGCCAAGCGAGGCAGCCAGGCCACGATGCCGTTGAGCACGGTGCTCACCGGGTTCGGGCCGAAGACGCCGAAGCCGAGCTGCAACGTGATCAACAGAATCGCGTAGTACGCCAGCTTGGCGATGATGCCGGTGGCGTCGTAACTGCCGCGGGCCAGCATGTCCTTGATGCCGCCGCGTTCCACCAGCCGATCGAACCCGACCCGGTTCAGGATCCGGGTCACCAGCTTGGCCACGAGTTTGGCCACCAGCCAGCCGATGAACAGAATGACCAGGAACCCGACGAATTTGGGCACCCACGTGGCGATGGAACTCCACGCGTTCGAGAGCCCCTGCCCGATCTGGATATCGATAGCCGAACTCGAGGTGTGCATGACCCCGTCCCTTCGCTATCCGTTCCGGCCGTGTGCCGGAACTGCTCTTCGGGGTCGTTATACGCCTGGTCGATCGTCGAGTTCGCTCGTTTGCGAAATAGTTGCCAAATCAGATGCCTGAGATTAGCTAAATGGCTGTATGGCCGCCACCGAGACTCCGGTGACAGGCACCGCGGGCCGAGACGACAGCGATGGCCCACCCTTGTCGGGCAGGCCATCGCAGTGTTGTCCGGTACGTCGTCGGACCGGATCGATCAGTAGGCGCTGAAGACGTTGTCCATCGAGCCGTAGCGGTGCGCCGCATAGTTGCAGGCAGCCACGATGTTGGCGACCGGGTCCCAGACGTCGAAGGCGGTGCCGTCGACGTGGTACGCGTTGAAGGTCGGGTCGATCACCTGGAGCAGGCCCTTGGACGGGATGCCCATGGCCGCGTTGGAGTCGTACAGGTTGATCGCCTGCGGGTTGCCGCTGGATTCGCGAATGATGTTGCGGTAGATGCCGTCGTAGCTACCCGGGATGCCGTGCTGGGCCATGATGTCCAGCGCGTGGTGGATCCAGCCGTCCAGGTTGTCCTCGTAGACGGGGGCGGGCGGCGCCGGTGCCGGAGCCGGCTCGGGAGCGGGCAGCGGAGCCGGCATGGGCGCCGGTGCCGGAGCCGCAACCTCGGCCGCGGGGGCCGGGGCGGGAGCGGGAGCGGGCTGTTCCTTGACCAGAGCGGCGGCGGGCGCGGCGACGGCCAGGGAGGCCTTCAACGCGGCCGGCTGGACATCCCCGCTGGCGGCGGCGCCGGCGGCGGTGATGATGGAGCCGAAGACGCCCAGAGCGAGGGCGGCGGCGCCGGCCGTACGAGCGGCGGCAACTACCTTGCTACGTCTAGCAGGGTCACTGAGAGCAGTCATAACATTCTTGGGCATGGCGAATTTGGATTCCTGTTCGGTTTCGGGCTCGCGGGCCTGAAGAAGGCAGCGCAGGACCATGCGGGCGTCTCACGACCCCCGTCTGCGTACCTCGGGCTGTTGTGGATGCTGTTGTGAAACCCGGTATGGGTCAATGGGTTTGGCACACTGCGCGGAGTGCAGTGGAGACCTTTGCGACCTTCCGGCCGCGGTGCCTCATTGCACCGATGTAGTGATCACGTTCCGCATGTGTGTTCACATCTCCTTGCGCCATTCAGACTTGCGGTCTGTTTCCGACAAGGTCACAGCTTGATTGCGTGTTGTGAACACAGTCTGAATCAAAAGTGAACAGAAGGTGAATCGGCTCGCTGAACACCTCTCGGACCTGCATTAATACAAGCCCTGACCTGGTGATTCAATTCGAAACCCAAAGTGTTTCGGATCACAGAAAAATATCTCCCCCAGGTCGCGATATACCGATATTTGCCTGATTTCTTGCCGTTCATCGGCGTTTCACATTCCAAAAGTAACAGCTCAGCAAATCCACATTGGTTATCACAAATCACATTCGTCCCAATTTTCACGCAATATAAAGACGCCGCAACGGTGCATCTCGCGGCCCGCACCGCGGACGACGCACCTGTCGGCTGTAACCCGCCGAGGTATCTCCAATGCCCCTTCTGACAACACCATTCACAGAGGCGAGATGCCCTTGCTGACAGACGTTTTCACCGCGTCTCGGCGCAATCTGATCGCGGTGCCGGTGCTGCTGGCCGGCGTCGCGGTCGCGATCGCGCTCGGGATGGCCGGCACCCACTACTGGCCCGGCACCCAGCCCCTGCCCACCTGGGGCTTCTCCGCACCACAGATCTTCAAGGCGTACCTGAGCAGCGTGGTGCTGGTGCTGATCGGCGGACAAGTGCTGACCGCCGTCTGGATCTACCGCTTCCGCGCACCGCGATCGGTGCACATCTACCACCGGCTGTGCGGCGTGCTGGCCTTCGTGCTCAGCCTGCCGGTGGCCTTCTACTGCCTCTACAGTTTCGGCTTCCAGTTCGGCCGGGGCGTCACGGGCCGGGTCATGGCGCACTCCGTCGCGGGCGTGGTGTTCTACGGCGCCTTCGCCTCGAAAATGCTGATGCTGCGGCTGAAGCGGACACCGGGCTGGCTGCTGCCGATCCTCGGCGGCCTGGTCTTCACCAGCTTCGTGCTGGCGTGGACGCTGGCATCGCTCTGGTGGTTCCGTACCGTCGGATTCACGAGATGAGCAGCCGCGAAAGCAGACCGCCCGCCGGAACCAGCTGCGGTTCCGGCGGGCGGCGAATACTCGGCTGCGGCCTAGGAGAGGGCGCCGGTGCTGAGGAAACCGAGCAGGTCGTGGCGGGTGATGACGCCGACCGGCTTGCCGTCCTCGACGACCATGAGGGCGTCGGTGGACTCCAGCAGCTTGGTGGCCGCCGCGACCGGCTCGCCCGCACCGATGAGCGGGAAGGCCGGGCTCATGTGCTTGGCGACCGGGTCGGTGAGCTTGGCGCGGCCCTCGAAGACGGCCGACAGCAGATCACGCTCGGTGACCGAACCCGCGACCTCGCCCGCCATCACCGGCGGTTCCGCACCGACCACCGGCATCTGCGAGACGCCGTACTCGCGCAGGATCTCGATGGCGTCGCGCAGCGTCTCCTGCGGGTGGGTGTGCACCAGGTCCGGCAGCTCACCGGACTTGCCGCGCAGCACGTCACCCACGTGCACCTCGGTGTCCGAACCGTCGAGGCGGGTGCGCAGGAAGCCGTAGGAGCTCATCCACTGGTCGTTGAAGATCTTGGACAGGTAGCCGCGGCCGCCGTCCGGCAGCAGCACGACCACCACGGCGTCCGGATCGCGCTCGGCGACCTTGAGCGCCGCCACCACGGCCATACCGCAGGAGCCCCCGACCAGCAGGCCCTCCTCACGGGCCAGGCGACGGGTCATCTCGAAGGAGTCGGCGTCGGAGACGGCGATGATCTCGTCCGGGATGGCCGGGTCGTAGGCGGTGGGCCAGAAGTCCTCGCCGACCCCCTCGACCAGGTAGGGGCGGCCGGTACCGCCGGAGTAGACCGAGCCCTCGGGGTCCGCGCCGACGATCTGGACCTTGCCGCCGGAGATCTCCTTCAGGTATCGGCCGGTGCCGGTGATGGTGCCGCCGGTACCGACGCCCGCCACGAAGTGTGTGATCTTGCCCTCGGTGTCGCGCCAGATCTCCGGGCCGGTCGTCTCGTAGTGCGATTCCGGGCCGCCCGGGTTGGAGTACTGATCCGGCTTCCACGCGCCCGGGATCTCGCGCACCAGGCGGTCGGAGACGTTGTAGTAGCTGTCCGGATCCTCCGGCGCGACCGCGGTCGGGCAGACCACGACCTCGGCGCCGTAGGCGCGCAGCACGTTCCGCTTGTCCTCACTGACCTTGTCGGGGCAGACGAACACGCACTTGTAGCCGCGCTGCTGCGCGACCAGGGCGAGGCCCACACCGGTATTGCCGGAGGTCGGTTCGACGATCGTGCCGCCGGGCTTCAGCAGCCCGGCCTTCTCGGCGGCGTCGATCATCTTGACGGCGATGCGGTCCTTCGAGCTGCCGCCCGGGTTCAGGTATTCCACCTTCGCCGCCACCAGTCCCGAGTTCGGACCCACCACGGAGTTCAACCGAACGAGCGGGGTGTTTCCGATCAGATCGACGACATGGTTAGCGATGCGCATACCCCTTATCGTTGCAGAAAGGAGATCCGCGCCCGCGCGCACGTCGGCGATATCACGGCGCCGCGAACTACGATCGGCCGTATGTGGATGCCGACGAGCGTGCCCGCCGCCTCCCTGCTCGCCGCCTCCGGCCTCGCGACCATGATCGTCGCCGCCGCGCCCGCGGAGGCCGCAACCGTCGAATTCCCGCAGGTCCCGAGTGTTTATCACGATGCCTTGATCTGTGGCGGCAATATCCGATCCTGGGCCGACACCGGCCCGCAGTGGCCCGGCCGGGCGATCATCAGCATCCAGGCGCTGCCGGTCGCCGGGTTCGATCCGGGCGAGTACAGCTTCGCCCCGCAGTGCATCACCGTGGCCACCGTCGCGTGGCGGAACATGGACACCGGCGCGGCCGGCGAATATCGAGTTCCCGTGCTGGCCGGCTTCTACGGCAGCGAGCACTACGCCCTGTTCCAGGACACCGGGCCGGGACACATCATCGTCACCGTCTACACCGACATGCCGAACATCCCCGCGCACAGCGCCTTCGATGTCCCCGGGTAACCCCCTTCATCGACTTGGCGAACATCCCGGTCCGACCCACATCGAGCCTCGACCTGCCCGGGTAGCCCAACTTCATCGCTGTGCAAGCCCCCTCTTTCACCCTGTCCGTGCCGCGCTGCCGACAGGCAGCGCGGCACGAGAGCCGCGAGAGTGAGCGATATCCCACAGTTCAGTAGTTGGGATACGGGCATACCGGATGTTTGAGCCGGAACACACCCGTCGTAAATTCGAAGAGGATCACCCCAGCAAAAAAGGAGTCCTCATGGCTGAGGCCGTCATCGTTTCGTACGCCCGCTCGCCCATCGGCCGCGCTGGCAAGGGTTCTCTGGTGAGCATGCGGCCGGACGACCTCGCCGCGCAGATGGTGCGCGCCGCCCTCGACAAGGTGCCCTCGCTCGCCGTCTCCGACATCGACGACCTGCACCTGGGCTGCGGCCAGCCCGCCGGTGAGGCCGGTTTCAACATGGCGCGCGCCGTGGCCGTGCAGCTGGGCTACGACTCCCTGCCGGGCGTCACCGTCAACCGCTACTGCTCGTCCTCGCTGCAGACCACCCGTATGGCCTTCCACGCCATCAAGGCCGGCGAGGGCGACGTGTTCATCTCCGCCGGCGTCGAGACCGTCTCGCGCTTCCCGAAGGGCACCGCCGACGGCTGGCCGGACTCGCACAACCCGCTGTTCGCCGAGGCCGAGACCCGCACCAAGGCGACCGCCGAGTCCAACGCCACCTGGACCGACCCGCGCAACGACGACATCCTCCCGGACGTCTACATCGCCATGGGCCAGACCGCGGAGAACGTCGCCACCTACACCGGCATCTCCCGCGAGGACCAGGACCACTGGGGCGTGCGCTCGCAGAACCGCGCCGAGGAGGCCATCAAGTCCGGCTTCTTCGAGCGGGAGATCACCCCGGTCACCCTGCCCGACGGCACCATCGTCACCACCGACGACGGCCCGCGCGCCGGCACCACCTACGAGAAGATCTCGCAGCTGAAGCCGGTCTTCCGCGCCGACGGCACCATCACCGCCGGCAACGCCTGCCCGCTGAACGACGGCGCGGCCGCCCTGGTCGTCATGTCCGACGTCAAGGCGCGCGAGCTGGGCCTGACCCCGCTGGCCCGCATCGTGGCCACCGGCGTCTCGGGCCTGTCCCCGGAGATCATGGGCCTCGGCCCGATCCAGGCGGTCCGCAACACCCTGAAGACCGCGGGCATGACCATCGACGACCTCGACCTGTACGAGATCAACGAGGCCTTCGCCGTGCAGGTGCTCGGCTCCGCCCGTGAGCTGAACATGGACCTGGACAAGCTGAACGTCTCCGGTGGCGCCATCGCCCTCGGCCACCCGTTCGGTATGACCGGCGCCCGCATCACCGCGACCCTCATCAACAACCTGCAGACCCACGACAAGCAGTTCGGTCTGGAGACCATGTGTGTCGGTGGCGGCCAGGGCATGGCGATGATCATCGAGCGCCTGAGCTGAGGCACGAGATACCCGCAGCTGAGCTACGGCATTAATTGGGCCGCTCGACCTTACGGTCGGGCGGCCCAATTCCTTTGGGGGAAGGTGGGCCACACCCCTCAGGAGTCGGCTTTACCTGGCGGGTAATCGACTTCGTTCCCGGCAGGCGGAAATATCAAGGGCAGCAAAGCAATCCGACCGAGGAGCCCGAAATGCCCGCCTACGCCATCGCCAACCTGTGGGACGTCGACGTCAATGCCGAGATCGTGGAATACCTGGAGCGCATCGACGGCACGCTGGCGCCCTACGGCGGGAAGTTCATCGTGCACGGCGGCACGCAGCGGGTGATCGAGGGCCCGGCCAGCGCGATCGTCATCGTCATCGAGTTCCCCGACTATCAGGCCGTGACCGACTGGTACGAGTCGGCCGCCTACCAGGAGATCCTGCCGCTGCGGCTGCGCAACTGCTCCAGCGTCGGGGTCCTGGCCGCCGACTGCGGCGAGAATCACGTCGCCACCGACGTCCTGAAGGAGGTGGTGGCCAACGACTGAACGCTCTCAGGCTGGCTACACAGCAGTGGGCGGGCATCGGATTCCGATGCCCGCCCACTCTTTCGTCTCAGACGAACTGGGGGTTCGGGGGGCCTGGCCCCCGGAAACCTCTCTCTCAGCCGCGAAGCGGCTGTTCGACTACCTGTCCTGGAAGTAGCTCAGCAGGCGCAGGATTTCGAGGTACAGCCAGATCAGGGTGACGGTCAGGCCGAACGCCACGCCCCACGCCGCCTTCTCCGGAGCCTGGGCCCGGATGAGCTGGTCGGCGGCGTCGAAGTCCAGCAGGAAGCTGAAGGCCGCGACACCGATGACCACCAGGCTGAACACGATCGAGAGGGTGCCGCCCGAGCGCAGGCCGAAGCCGTCGGCGGTGAAGAAGCTGGCGACCAGGTTGCCGAGCATGAGCACCAGGATGCCGATCATGGCGCCCACGATCATGCGGGTGAAGCGCGGGGTGACGCGGATCGCACCGGTCTTGTAGACCACGAGCATGCCGAAGAAGACGCCGAAGGTGCCCAGCACCGCCTGCGCGATCAGGCCGGATCCGCCGACGCCACCGAACTGCACGTTGGTGAACAGGAACGAGAACGAGCCCAGCAGCAGGCCTTCCAGCGCCGCGTAGCTGAGCACCAGCGCCGGGTTGTCCTGCTTGCGGCCGAAGGTCATGATCATGGCGAGCGCGAAGCCGCCGAGGCCGCCGACCGCGAGGAACAGCACGGCCAGGCCGTGGTTGGCCGAGGTGAGCGCGTAGGACAGGATCGCCGTCAGGGTGACCACGCCGAGGGTGATGCCGGTCTTCTGCACCACATCGTCGATGGTCATCGGGCGGGTGGTCGGTACGGCCGGCTGGTAGGGCTGCTGGTAGCCCGGGTACTGCGGCTGCTGACCGTACGGGTTGTTGGGGAACTGTCCGGCTCCAGGCGCCGAGCCGAAGCCGGCGTAGCCGCCCTGCTGCGGCTGCAAGTTCCGGAAGACCGGGTTGGATGTGGAGCGCATTTCCGTGCGTCCCTTTCTGGAGTCGCGGCTCACGTCGGTCGTGGCCATTGAAGCTACTCGTCCAACGCCCTGCGGGGGCCCGGAGTTCCCGAACCCCCGCAGATCAGACGAGCCGGACTTTACCTTAGCTTTACCGAGTGCGCCGCCCGATAAGCCGCGGTCCGGTCGCCCCGGAAGCCAGTCTCAGCCCAGCTGGCTCATCACGCGAGTTGCGATGAG
Source organism: Nocardia sp. NPDC051981 (assembly GCF_040680715.1). Taxonomy (NCBI): domain Bacteria; kingdom Bacillati; phylum Actinomycetota; class Actinomycetes; order Mycobacteriales; family Nocardiaceae; genus Nocardia; species Nocardia sp. NPDC051981. The sequence goes on from NZ_JBFAXK010000021.1 coordinate 112,407, forward strand.
CTCCAGGTGATCCAGATCGGACAGATCCAGAATCTGCAGGTAAACCCGGCTGGTACCGGCGATCTCGGCATAGCGGCCGATCTTCTCGACCACCTCGTCCGGGCTGCCGGCCAGGCCGTTGGCCTTCAGCTCGTCCACCTCGCGCCCGATGGCGGCCGCGCGCCGCGCCACCTCGGCATCGCTCGCGCCGACACAGGCGACCAGCGCGTTGGAGAAGGTGATGTCGTGCGGATCGCGGCCGGTGTCCTTGGCGGCCATGCGGACTCGCTCGAACTGCTCGGCACTGGCCTCGGCCGACTGGAACGGCGCGTTGAACTCGGTCGCGTACCGCGCGGCCAGGCGCGGGGTGCGCTCGGCGCCCATGCCGCCGATGATGACCGGGATACGCGGCTGCGCGGGCTTGGGCAGCGCCGGGGAATCGGTGAGCGTGTAGTGCTCGCCGGCGAAGGAGAAGGTCTCGCCGACCGGCGTCGACCACAGGCCGGTGACGATGGCCAGCTGCTCCTCGAAGCGCGGGAACCTCCGGGCCGGGAACGGAATGCCGTAGGCGGCGTGCTCGGCCTCGAACCAGCCCGCGCCGAAACCGAATTCGACGCGGCCACCGGACATGGCATCGACCTGGGCCACCTCGATGGCGAGCACGCCCGGGTGGCGGAAGGTGGCCGAGGTGACCAGGGTGCCCAGCCGGATGCGGCGGGTCTCGCGGGCCAGGCCCGCGAGGGTGATCCAGGCGTCGGTGGGGCCGGGGAGACCGTCGGCGTCGCCCATCTTCAGGTAGTGATCGGACCGGAAGAAGGCGTCGTAGCCGAGGTCCTCGGCGGTCTTGGCGACGGTGCGCAGCGTGTCGTAGGACGCGCCCTGCTGGGGTTCGGTGAAGATTCGAAGATCGATTCGTCCCATGCGCCCGATTATTCGACGTCGCGCAGGACGGGTACCCGGCGGGTCACAGTGGGCGGATCCCAGCGGGTCACAGGGGACGGACCGAGCGGGTCACGGTGAACTTGCGATTGCGGCCCATCACATCGGTTCTGCCGACCATGCGCTCCATGACGCCCCGGTAGTTGAGGTGGGTGTTGTAGACCGTCCACAGCTCGCCGCCGGGACGCAGCACCCGGCCGGTCTGCTGGAACATCTTGATGGCCGAGCCGGTGTGCACGGCCGCGCCGACATGGAAGGGCGGGTTGCACAGCACCAGGTCGGCGCTGTTGTCGGGAGCGCTGGACATGGCGTCGTCCTGCAGCACGGTGACGCGGTCGGCGACGCCGTTGGCGGCGGCGGTGGCGCGGGTGGAGGCGACCGCGGCCGCGGACTGATCGGTCGCTGTCACCCGGATGCCGGGGCGGGCCTTGGCGAGTGCGACCGCGAGAATGCCGGTGCCGCAACCCAGATCGATGGCATCGTGGGCATCGGGCTTCATCCGCTTCAGGTGGTCGAGCAGGAAGCGGGTGCCGATGTCCAGGCGCGGGCCGGAGAAGGCCGCACCGTGGGCCACCACCTCCAGGCCCTGCTCGTCGAGCCGGTTGCGGATCGGAAAACGGGGCTCGCCAATGGTCTTGGGCTCGGCGGCGAGCAGGATGCGGGATTTCTGGCGGCCGCGGGTGGCGCGCACCGAGCCGAAGGATTCGGCAAGCACCTCGTTCATGGCGGGGGTCAGGTACTTGTCGCGGCCGCCGGCGAAGATCTCGACATCGGGTGCGGCCCAGCGCGCGATGGCCTCGGCGGTTTCAGCCAGGCCGGACAGCGCACGCGGCAGCCGCCACAGCACCACGCGGACATCGGAGAGCAATCCCGCACCCAATTCGCGGGCCGAAAAGCGATCGGCTAGACCGACAATTCGGGCATTGTTGGCGAGGGCCAATTCACCGGTGAGCAAATCCTGATGCACCCGGACCCCGTGCAGGTCGTGCGCGGCGATGGCCCCGAGCGTCAACGCCCCGTAGCCGTCGTCGATCACGGCCACCCGCCCGTCCCCGGCGGTGGCCAGCGAATCCGCGGCGACATCCAGCATGAGGCGGTCGGCGGCATCGACCGCATACAGGTTCACCGCTTCGACATCCGGATACCGCCGTAACCGGCCCAATACATCCTCGACCTCAACCACACCTACAGTGTGCTAGATCATTGCCGAAGTGTTCCATTCGGCACGGTCGGCGGCCTTTTGCGGAATTAACCGATCCCGTCGCTATTCTGCGATCCCGCAAATCACATGTCGATCGTGGTCACGCCGAATGGACTTCCGAGTTGCCCGCGCTTCGCCGGGGCATGACGGCCGCCGCACCGATGAGGACCACCGCCATGGCGGCCACACCGAGGAACACCAGGTGCACCGCCGGCGCGAGGTCCGACGCCGCCGGCTGGCCGGCCTTCCCGAGCCGGGCATTGACCAGCGCGCCGAACACGGCCACGCCGACCGCGCTGCCCAGCGAGCGGGCGAACATATTGGTGGCGGTGACCACCCCCCGCTCCGACCATTCGGCGCTCGCCTGGGCGGCGATCAGGGTCGGGCTGGCCACCAGGCCCATCCCCATGCCGACGACGAAACAGCCGATCGCCAACTGCCACAGGCTCGACCGCGCGTCCACCACCAGCAGCGACGCCGCGCCCACCACCGCGAACAGGCTGCCGATCACCGCCGTCGCCCGGAAACCTATGCGCAGGTACACCTTTCCGGCCTGCGACGCCGACACCGGCCAGCCCAGCGTGAGCGCGCCGACTGTGAGACCCGCGATCAGCGCCCCGCTACCCAGCACTCCCTGCGCGAAAGTCGGCACGTACGAGGTGAGACCCAGCAGGATCGCGCCGACCAGCAGCGAGGCCAGGCTGCTCGCCACGACGATGCGCCGGGTGAAAACCCACAGCGGCAGAATCGGATTCGCGACTCGCCGCTCTACCAGCCCGAACAACGCCAGCGTCACCCCGCCGCCCGCGAAGAGCACCAGGCTCGCGGGTGAGCCCCAGCCCCACGCCTGGCCACCCTCGAGCAGGGCCAGGATCAGCGCCCCGGCCCCGACGGTGAGCAGTCCGGCGCCGAGGTAGTCGATCCGATGGCTCTGCCGCGGAGCGCTTTCGGTGAAGTTCCGCAGGATCATCCAGGCCGCCAGCGCCGCCAGCGGCAGGTTGATCAGGAAGATCCACCGCCAGCTGATGTACTCCGAGAACACGCCGCCGAGCAGCGGCCCCAGCACCGACGAGGTCGCCCATACACTGGCCAGGTACGCCTGCACCTTGGCTCGCTCCGGCACCGTGTAGATGTCGCCCGCGATGGTCATCGAGATCGGGCTGACCGCGCCCGCCCCGATGCCCTGCACCGCCCGGAACGCGATCAGCGCGGGCATGCTCGTCGCCAGCCCGCACAGCAGCGATCCCACCGCGAAGGCCCCGATCCCGAACAGCATCACCGGTTTCCGCCCCACCATGTCGGCGAGCTTCCCGTAGATCGGCACCGTCACCGCCTGCGCCAGCAGGTAGATGCTGAAAAGCCAAGGGAACTGCGCGAACCCACCGAGCTGATCGGTGATCGTCAGCACCGCGGTGGCGATGATGGTCGAGTCCAATGCCACCAGCGACGTCGACAACATGATCGCCGCTAGAATCGGCCCTCGCTCCGACCGCAACCCGATCGACGACGTCACATCCGTAGCCGTCACCGGCAGCCCCTTCCCTCAACACAACTCACCACCACTGTCGAACACGCCATCCGGGCCGCTATTCCCGGTGGGGTTGCGCCGGCTCGTGCGAAACACGAAGGCTCGCAACGGCCGGCACGCGCCGACAGCGAGCCGCCGTGCCCATGAAATCAGGGGCGCAACGATCTGCGTCCGGAACTCGACGTGCTCGGTAGTACCGAGTGGGAGGGGTTCTTCATGAAGAGGATCGTTGGCATCGTCGCGGCGGTCGCCGCGGTGACCCTGGCGACGGCATGTCAGGACAATGGTTCGACACCGGCGACCAGCGGGGCGTCGGTGCCGAGCTCCGCCCCCGTGACCGCACCGGGAACGATTCAGTCTCCCGCCCCTCAGCAGTCGCCGGGCGCCACGCAGCCCGCCGGTGACGGCGCTCCCGCCACCGCCGGAAACGGCAAATGCGTCGATCTGAAGTCGACGGTGGTCACCGCAGCGCTGGGCAGACTCGGCCCCGGTGTCGGCGGTGACGGGTACTACGCGGACAGCGGTACCGATGCCGCCGTCGGCTCCTGCCCCGCCCTGCTGTGGGTGCTCGCCGGGACTCCGCACGGCACCGCCAGCTCACCCTGGCACGTGATGCTGTTCAACCACGCGGGTTACCTGGGTACCGCGACCAAGAAGTCGACGTCCTATACCCAGGTGGTCGGCTCGTCCGATCGCAGTGTCCAGGTCCAGTACCGGTGGCTCGCCGGTCAGGACGCCAGCTGTTGTCCCTCGGGCGGACCGGTCACCGTCACGCTCACCCTGGGCGCCGACGATCACACCGTCACCCCGGATCGTGACTTCCCGGCCGAGGTGACCGATCCGAGTTCCGCGGGCACCCCACCGGTGTGCCCAGTCACCAAATCCGTTCTGCTCCAGGCATTGCACGGCACCGACATCGAGTCGCGATTGGCGCAGCCGGTCGAACTCGAGGATCGAATCGACTGCTCGGGCGATTGGGCGATGGCCCACAGCGGAACCCACAACAACACGGTCAACCGAGCGCAGGTCCTGTTCCACTACGTAGCGGCCGACGGCGGCTGGAAGCCGGTGAACCTCGGCAGCGCCCTGCACTGCACCGAGATCGGCGTGCCGGCCGATGTCGCCGACAAGATCTGCCACTGATCGATCTGTCACCGGGGCGGGCGCCGGTGAGCCACGCCCACCGGCCTGCCCGTCGCAGAGTGTCAAAGGGAGTCGGCTAGATCGCGCAGAACCGGGAGGCTGACCGAGCCGGAGCCCAGCACCGTGTCGTGGAAAGCCTTGATGTCGAAGGCGGATCCGAGGCGGTCGGTGACCAGGGCACGCTGGCGGCGGATCTCCAGCTGGCCGACCTTGTAGGCGACCGCCTGGCCGGGCATGGCGATGTAGCGGTCGATCTCCACCCGGATTTCCTCGAGCCCGACAGGAGCATTGGCGGACATGAAGTCGACGGCCTGCTGACGGGTCCAGCCCTTGGCGTGCAGGCCGGTGTCCACGACCAAGCGGCAGGAGCGCCAGGAGTCGGCGGCGAGCATGCCGATGCGGGTGAGATCGTCGGGGTACAGGCCCATTTCATCGGCGAGGCGCTCGGTGTAGAGCGCCCAGCCTTCGACGAAGGCCGTATTGGAGAAGGACATGCGCTGGAAGCGCGGGAGATGGTCCAGCTCGTTGGCGATGGTGAGCTGGAGGTGGTGGCCGGGGATGGCCTCGTGGTAGGCGACCGCGGCGGTCTCATAGCGGTTGCGGCTCTCGGGTTCCCGCAGGTTCACGTAGTAGGCGCCAGGGCGGGAGCCGTCGGCCGCGGGCGTGAAGTAGTAGGCCGCGGGCGCGTCCGCGGCCAGGAAGTCGGGGACCGGCAGGATGTCGCAGGACTGGCGCGGGAGCCGGCCGAACCAGTTGCCCATCTCCGCCTGGGCGGCGGCCAGATACGCCCGGGCGTCCGCCATGATCTCCGCACCGTCGCCATAGCGCAGCGTCGAATCCTCGCGCAGCCGGGCGAAGATGGCGGTCTGCTCGGCGAGGCCGAATAGGCGGCCGCCCACCTCCTCGTATTCGGTGCGCAGACGGGCCAATTCGTCCAGGCCGAGCTGGTGGATCTCGTCCGCGCCCAGGTCGGGCAACGTGGTGTGGTGGCGCAGCAGGCGGCGGTAGATATCCGCGCCGTCGTCACCGAGCCAGCAGAGGCCGGGTTTGTCATCGGGGCGCGAAACGGGTTCGAGCTCGGCGGCGAGCACCGCCCGGTAGGCGGCGAAGGCGGGCCGGATGACCTCCCGCGCGACCTCGGCCAGCTCTGCACGCCAGGCGGTTTCGCCATCCCAGTCCGCCGGGCCGGCCAGGGTGACGAACGGGTCGTCGGCGAGATCGGAGGCCAGGTAGCCGTCCAGCTGATTGAGCGAGCGCTCGATGGTGATGTGCGCGGGCGTGCGCCCGGCCGCGAGCCCCGCGCGGAAGCGCTCCACGGCCTGGTTCATCAGGGTGCCGAACTGCCGGTAGCGCTGCACCAGCCGCTGCGCGTTCTCCGGTTCGGGCGCGTTCACCAGGGGAGCCATGGTCAGCATCCCGGCGTGCACGCCCGTCATCTGGTCCGAAGCCATCTCGATGGGCCGCCACTCCAGATGCGAGACCGCCGAAGCCAGTTCGGTGCGCAGTAGGCTTCGCGTGGTCCGGTCCTCGTCACCCAGCCGCCCCGGATCCAGCGCATCCACCTCGGCCAGTAGCCCCCGCCAGGTCCCCAGCAGCCGTTCCTCCGCCGCGACCGACAGATCCTCGATACGATCGTCGAATCGCCTGTCCCCCAACAGGGTCGCCTCGCTGGGCGCGGACTCCAGCATGGCGTCCCAGTACCGGTCGGCGAGTGCGATGAGTTCCTCGTGCGAGTCCATGCCGACCATCATGCCCGGGCCCGCCACCGCCGCGCGGCCGCACGGAAACTTCGCACCCCCGGCGGCGAGGTCCCCCGCTCAGCGGCGCGGCGGAACCGGAATGCGCATCAGATCCTCGGCCACCACGATCTCACCGCCGAAATGGGCACGGGCATCGGCCAAATGCTGGTCCAGGGTGCGGTAGCGCTGCGAGTAGTGGGTCAGCACCAGGGTGCGGACCCCCGCCCGCGCCGCCACCTGCGCCGCCTGCCCGGCCGTGAGATGACCGTATTCGACCGCCAGCTGCTCGTCGGCATCGATGAAGGTGGACTCGATGACGAGCATGTCCACGCCCCGGGCCAGGTCGTGGACGCCGTCGCACAGCCGCGTGTCCATGACGAAGGCGAAACTCTGTCCCGGCCGCGCCTCGCTCACCTCGTCGAGCGTGACCGTGCGCCCGCCGATCTCGACTTCGCCGCGCCGCTGCAGTTCACCCACGACCGGCCCGGACAATCCCAGTTCGCGCAACCGCTCGGGAATGAAGCGCAGGCTGTCCGGCTCGTCGAGGCGATAGCCGAACGATTCGACCGGGTGGGACAGCCGCTCCGCGCGCAGGGTGAAATCGGCTCCCGGCGGCGGCAATTCACCGGCGTCGGTGATCGGGTGCGGGTGCAGCTCCACCCGGCGGTTGTGCGCCGAGGAATCGATGAGCCGTTCGTAGTAGACCTCGCCGGACGCCGGGAAGTAGACGTCGACGGGATGCAGCGCCCCGTCCAAGCTGATGCGGCCCAGCACACCCGGCAGGCCGAAGCAGTGGTCCCCGTGGAAGTGGGTGATGCAGATGCGGGTGATCCCGCTGGCGGCCACACCGGCGAAGCTCATCTGCCGCTGGGTGCCTTCCCCGGGGTCGAACAGCAACCCCTCGCGATCCCACCGCAGCAGGTAGCCATTGTGATTGCGCTGTTTGGTCGGTACTTGGCTGGCCGTCCCCAGAATGACCAGTTCGCGCTGTGACACGGCCGTCAGGCTACCGCCCACCCCGCCGATCCTCGCGATGGCGAGGCGGGCGCGTCCCGCGACAATACCGACAGGGGGTATCCGGCCCGGGGCGGCGGCAGGTCCGTAGAATGGCCGCCGTGATCGAGCAGCAGCCCGGAGGCACCCGGTTCATCCGGGCCTTCGGGCTGCTCGCCCTGCTGGCCGGGCTGGTGGCCATGCACGCGCTCGTCCTCGGCATGAGCCACGACCGCATGACCGGCGACCACTCCGGGAGCCCGGCGACCGTCATGACCGAGCACCTGCACGACGCCGTTCTGCCCATCGCGGGTATCGCCCCGATCGCGATGGCCGCGGGCGACGACCACGAGATGTCCATGCCCGGCTGTGGCGGCGATTGCGGCAATGGCCACGCCGGAACGCACGGTTGCCTGTTCGTGCTCGCCGCGCTGCTGCTCGGACTCGGTCTGGCCGTGCTGGCCTGGGTCGGCATCGGCCGTCGCGACGCCGCCACCTCGACACCGCGCCACCCGCACGCGCATCACGCCCGTCCACCACCCTGGACGGTGCTCTCCCTGGCCGAACTGGCGATCCTGCGGATCTGATGGGCCGCCGCGGCCGCGTATCCCCCACGCGGACGCGGGTTTCCGCCTGCTCATTTCCGATTCGCCAGTACCTACCAAGGAGTTCGACCATGTTCAGCACCCGGATCAAGCTCGCCCTGATCGCCGGCACCGCGGCCACCGCCCTGATCGCCGCGGGCTGCAGCAGCAATGACAGCGACACCTCGAAGGCCGCGCCGTCCTCGACCACCACGGCCATGGATCACGGCAGCATGCCCGGTATGGACCACGGCGCGACCGGCACCTCGGCGCCCGCGGCCACCCGCAGCGACTTCAACGCCGCCGACGTCACGTTCCTGCAGATGATGTACCCGCATCACGCGCAGGCCGTGGAGATGGCGAAGCTGGTGCCCACCCGCTCGCAGAACCAGCAGCTGATCGCCCTGGCCGCGGCCGTGGAACAGGCGCAGTCGCCGGAGATGCGGCAGATCACCACGCTGCTGCAGAGTTTCGGCAAGCCCGCGCCGAGCGGCGACATGGGTCACGACATGCCCGGCATGATGTCGAAGGACCAGATGACCAAGCTGGAGGGTCTGTCCGGCCCGGACTTCGACAAGCTCTGGATGCAGATGATGATCGAGCACCATCAGGGCGCGATCACCATGGCGAATACCGAACTGGCACAGGGCGCCAACGCCGATTCGAAGGCTCTGGCGCAGTCCATCGTGACCGCCCAGCAGCAGGAGATCACCCAGATGAACACCATGCTGGGCCAGGGCTAGCAGCAAGAAGCCAACGGGTGCGCCAGTTTCCGGCGCACCCGCAAGCCTCGCTCTCCCAACGGGATTCAGAGGCGAAGCCCACGGCCTTGGGAGGTATGGCCGCGAGTTACAGGAGTTGTTCTAGTTGCCGATGACGGTGTTCATGATGGTGCCGGCGCTGGTGGCGGTGGCGCCGCCGATCATCGCTCCGGCGATCATCTTCGGTGATTCGAGGCCGCCGCCGCTCCACTTCTCCCAGGCGAACCGGCCACCGCCGTAGGTGATGGCGGTGACGCCGGACAGCATGGTGAACCAGGTGAAGTAGCGGACCAGCTTCATCAGCTTGTCCGCTACGGGCGGGGTCTCCGGGGTCGGGTTGCCGATCTGCGCGACAACCGTGGTGTAGGCGTCATGCACAGCGAGGAGCATGCTCACGATCGGTTCCTCTCGGGATGCTGAGACGGTGCTGATGGGCCGAACTTGTGGCACAACTCTCAATATTCAGAGCAATTGAACCGCATTCCGCGAGGTGGCGTAGGGAAGACACACCACCAGCACCAAACTCGAGCACCCGATCAGCTACCGGTTTTCGCCTCCGCGCGGGCCATCACCGAGTGCCGTCGGCCGTAGGCGAAGTACACGACCAGACCCAGTGCCATCCAGATGACGAACCGCAGCCAGGTCTCCACCGACAGGTTGAACATGAGCCAGGCGCACGCGATGACCGACAGGATCGGGATGAGCGGCACCAGCGGCACCCGGAAGCCGCGCTTCAGATCCGGCCGGCTGCGGCGCAGCACGACCACGCCGACGGACACCAGCACGAACGCGAACAGCGTGCCGATATTGACCATTTCCTCCAGGGTGCCGAAGTCCACGAACCCGGCCAGCACCGCGCAGATGACGCCGACGATGGCGGTGATCCGCACCGGCGTGCCCTTGGGGCCGGTGTGTGCGAGCCGGCGCGGCATCAGGCCGTCGCGGGACATGGCGAACAGCACGCGGGTCTGGCCCAGGAACAGCACCATGACGACCGTGGTCAGACCGGCCAGCGCGCCGACGGAGATGATGTTCTTGGCCCAGGTGACGCCGTGCAGGGCGAAGGCCGTCGCGAGGGTGGCGTCGTTGCCCTGCAGGTCCTTGTAGGACACCATGCCGGTGAGCACCAGCGAGACCGCCACGTACAGCACGGTCACGATGGCCAGCGAGCCCAGGATGCCGCGCGGCACATTGCGCTGCGGGTCCTTGGTCTCCTCGGCGGCGGTGGCGACCACGTCGAAGCCGATGAAGGCGAAGAACACGATGGAGGCCGCGGCCAGCAGGCCATACCAGCCGTAGTGGCTGTTGCCGCCGCCGGTGACCAGCTGGAACAGGGTCTGCTGCAGCTTGCTCGCGCTACCGGAGTCCGCATTGGGGACCGAGGCGGGGATGAAGGGCTTCAGGTTCGAGGCCTTGAAGTAGGTCGCGCCGACCACGACCACCAGCGCGATGACGGCCAGCTTGATGGCGACCGCGACCGCGGAGACCCGCGAGGACAGCTTGGTGCCGAGGGCGAGCAGCACGCCGAGCACGGCGATCAGTACGACCGCGCCCCAGTCGAACTTCACCGAGCCGAAGTGCCAGATGGGCTGATGCCCGCCCATGACCGTGCCCAGGTACTGCGACCAGCCCTTGGCGACCACCGAGGTGCCGAGCGCGAACTCCAGGATGAGGTCCCAGCCGATGATCCAGGCGACCAGCTCACCGAAGGTGGCGTAGGAGAAGGTGTACGCGCTGCCCGCGACGGGGACGGTCGAGGCGAATTCGGCGTAGCAGAGTGCGGCCAGGCCGCAGGCGACGGCCGCGAAGACGAAGGCCAGTGAGACCGCGGGTCCGGCCATGTTGCCCGCGGTACGCGCGGTGAGGGTGAAGATACCGGCGCCGACCACGACCGCGACGCCGAAGACCGTGAGGTCCCACGAGGTCAGGTCCTTGCGAAGTTTGGCATCAGGATCGTCGGTGTCCCGGATCGACTGTTCGACGCTCTTGGTGCGGAACAGTCCGGTGGTGCGTTGGGCAGCGGGACCGGCAGCGTCTCGCGAAGAGTCCGATATCGCCACTGTCTCTCCTAAATCTGGCTTCTCGGCAACAATGCAGTTCTCACCGGTCGGTCACCATCAGGCGAGTTGTCGGCGTCACACGGCACCGTATCATCAGCTGGTACGTACCAGTTCAGCAACAGGCTGGTCACCGAGAACGCACCCGCGTGCCGCCGCAACACCACGCCGGGGACCGGTGGGCGGATTAGTGTTTCGGTATGGCTTTCGGGGGAACGTCCGCGGGCGGGGATCCGGTCGCGCTGGATCGGGTGCTGGCGCATGCGCACAGTGTCAGGGTCAGGGAGATGCCCGGGGACGCGCCGACCCTGCTGGAGGAGCGTGACCCGGTTGCCGTACGAGCGCTGCGGGACGCCCTGCGCGTTGCCGACCTGTCCGGTTTCGTGTGCATGTGCTGGGGCGATGTGGTGCTGGACTTCTTCGACACCGACGAGCGTCCGCTCACCACGGTGACCCTGCATCACGGCTATTCGATCCGCTGGGACGGCTGGCCCCAGGACGCGCTACTGGCCGACGGCGTCCGCTCGCTGGAATGGCTGGCCGTGCGCGGCGTCGCCGTTCCCCTGCGCGAATACCGCGTGGCCGAGCGGCGCCAGGCCGAAGTCGACCGCACCGCCCGGCTCTGGGCGGCCGAGATCCCCGCACCACTCATGCCCTACACCGACATCTTTCTCGATACGTCCACCTCCGGCGGCGGTCTGACCGGACCCCAGGTGGCAGAGGCCCGTGCCCGGCTGTCGGCGGCGTACCCGGATGCGGTGGATCGAATCCTGCACCTGTGCGCCTGGTACGCCGCGGGCACCGGCGCGTACTCGGGTTACCCTCCGCACGAACGCATTCCGGCCCAGTTCCTGGATCTGGAGAACCGCATCGATTTCGCCCGCGCCGTCGACCTGGCCGACGACGCCGCCATCGCCGGCGCGGTCCGCTACCTGATCAGCTGGGACACCCGAAAACGCCTGGCCCGCCTGCTATCCGCGCTCTCCCCCGCCGCGCGCCGCAAGGTCCTCGTCCACGCCCGCGACGCCGAATCCCGCCGCTGGCTGGAGCGCCGCATCGCGGGGTTGCCATGAGATACCCCCGAAAGCTCGTGCCCGGTCGTCAATTCAAGGTGTGGCCGGAGGCCTCGCACGCCATCAACGGCGAGATCGCGGCACGTGTCGCGAAGTTCCTCGGCGAGATAGAGCCCGCCGCAGGCTGATTCGTCCAGCCTGTGTCGGGCTCATTCGCGAATCGGTCACGGCACCAGGACCGCGCGCCCCCGGATCTGGCCCGCGTCCAGGCGGCGGAAGGCTTCCGGCCCCTCGGCGAGGTCGAAGCGTTCGACCTCCATGTGCAGCTTGCCCGCCTGGGCGAGGGCCACACATGCGTGCAGGTCGCTGCGGGTGCCGCCCAGCGATTTCCGCACGGTCGCGCCCCACGGCCAGCCGGGGCCGCCGGCCGGTCCGGCGGTGATTTCCGGTGCGCCGCCGCCGATTCCGACCATGCGGTAGGCGCCGTTGGGGGCGACGGTCTCGCAGGCCAGTTTGGCGGTGGAGTCCACGCCGACGAAGTCGAAGACGGCGTCCGCGCCGCGCCCGCCGGTGAGGTCGAGGATCTGCTGGGCGGTGTCGCCGCCGGAGAGGATGCCGAGTTCCGCGCCGCAGTCGGCGGCCAGGTCCAGCTTCTCCTGCGCCTGGTCTACGGCGATGACCCGCACGCCGGAGATGGCGTGCAGGATCTGCACCGCCACGTGCCCGAGCCCGCCGATGCCGATGGCGACCGCGGTGCCGCCGGGCCGGAGTGCTTCGCGCGCACCGCGAATGGCGTGGTAGGCGGTGAGGGCGGCGTCGGCGACCGGCGCGGCCTGCAGGAAGTCCAGGTCGCCGATGGGCACGAACGAGCTCGCCGGAATCCGCACGTACTCCGACATGCCGCCCTCGATGGTGAGTCCGGGGCAGGGCGGCATGGCGACGCGACCCGCCGCGAGACAGACGTTCTCGTTGCCGCTCACGCATTCCCGGCAGACGCCGCAGGTCCAGAACAGGTAGACGACGCCGCGCTCGCCGATCTCGCGCCCGTTCACGTCCGAGCCGATGGCCTCGATGGTGCCGGCGATCTCGTGGCCGAGGGTGAGCGGATCCTCGCGCAGCTGGATCGGGAAGTTGACCAGGGTCAGGTCGGAGTGGCAGACCCCCGCGGCGCCGACCTTCACCAGCAGGTCGGTGGGTCCGATGTCCGGGACCGGGATGTCGTTGATCTGCACCTTTTCCGGGCCGGTCCACTGGAGTGCGCGCATCGTGCTTCCTTGCCTCGAACTTGTGATCTGGCGCACACGGTAGCAGTGGCTTTACACTGTGTCTAGCGAATGACGGAATGTCTACTGATTTACTAGAAAGTCTTCCCACCATGTCGGACAGCTGTCTAGGCTCGCGTCCCATGAACACACCGCGGATCGCCATCGTGGGCGCCGGAATCTCCGGGATCTGCATGGCCGTGGCTCTGCAGCGGGCCGGATTCACCGACTTCACGCTCTACGAGAAGGCCGACGAGTACGGCGGCACGTGGCGCGACAACAGCTATCCGGGCCTGGTGTGCGATGTGCCCTCGCGGTACTACCAATTCCGGTTCGCCATGAATCCCGAATGGTCACACCTGTATTCGGCCGGGCCGGAGATCAAGGACTATCTGGTCGGGGTGGCGCGCGAGCACGGACTGCGCCGGCGCACCCGCTTCGGGACCGAGGTGACCGGCGCGGTGTTCGACGGCGACGGCTGGCAGCTCACCACCTCCGACGGGGTGACCCGGCGCGTTGACTTCGTGCTGTGCGCAACGGGTTTCCTGCATCACCCGAGCCGGCCGGACATCCCCGGCCTGGACGAATTCGGCGGCGCGGTCATGCATTCCGCGCGCTGGCGGCACGATGTCGAGCTGACCGGCAAGCGGGTGGGCGTGATCGGCACCGGCTCCACCGGCACCCAGCTGGTGAGCGCCCTCGCGGGCACGGTGCCGGAAGTCGTACTGTTCCAGCGCACTCCGCAGTGGATCCTGCCGACGGTGAACCGGCCTTACACGCGGGTGTCGAAGCGGCTCTATTCATTGATCCCCGCGCTGGGCGCACTCCCCTACTGGTTCAATCGCGCCGCCTTCGCCGTGTTCTCGCAGGGCCTGGTGCACCCGGGCCGGGTGCGCCGGTTCATCCAGTGGGTGGTGGAGCGAAACCTGCGGTCGGTCAAGGATCCTGAACTGCGCCGCAAGCTGACGCCCGACTATCAGGCCATGTGCAAACGGCTGGTGGTGTCCGACCGCTTCTACCGGGCGGTGCAGCGCCCCGATGTCACGCTGGTGACCGAGGGCATCGATCACGCCGAGAAGCGCGGCGTGGTGACCACCGATGGCCGCCTGCACGAGCTCGACATCCTGGTCCTGGCAACGGGATTCGACTCGCACGCTTTCATGCGCCCGATGGCCATCACCGGACTGGACGGCCGCACCCTGGATCAGGCCTGGGAGCAGGGCCCGCGCGCCTTCGAGGGCGTCATGATGCCGGACTTCCCGAATCTGTTCATGCTCGTCGGCCCGCACAGTCCCTTCGCCAATCATCCGCTGACCGCGGTCGCCGAGGCGCAGTCGGCCCGCATCGTCGGCTGGCTGCGGCGGTGGCAGGCAGGTGAATTCGCCACCGTCGCCCCCACCCGTGCCGCCACCGACCGCTACAACGCGCGGATGCGGGCCGCCGCCCCGAGCACGGTGTGGACCACCGGCTGCACCAGCTGGTACCTCGGCAAGGACGGGCTGCCCGAGCTGTGGCCCTGGACCCCGGGGCGCTACGAGAAGCTGATCCGCAGCGCACCGGATCCGGTCGACTACGACCTGAATCAGCGTGTCGAGAGCCGGAAGTGACATCGTGGAAATAGCGTTCTGGCGCTTGCTCTCCCGCCTGGTGGGCCGCTGGTGGTTCGGCCCCGCCCCCGACTGGTCCCGGGTCCGCGCCCGGGTCGGCGCGGGCACCACCTTCGCCCGGGCGCCCCGCGGTATCGCCGTCGAGACCAGTCGACTCGGCGGCATACCGGTCGAAACCCTCACTCCCCGTTCGGCACCCGCCGATGCCGCGGTGCTGTACCTGCACGGCAGCGGCTATGTGATCGGCATGCCGCGCATGGTCCGCACCCTCACCGGCGCGCTGGCGGCGGCCATGGGGACCACCGTGCACGCCCTGGATTACCGGCTGGCCCCTGAGCACCCGTACCCGGCCGCCATCGACGACACCGTCGCCGCCTATCGAGCCCTGCTCGCGGCGGGCATCCCGGCCGAACGCATTGCGGTGGTCGGTGATTCGGCCGGCGGTGGCCTGGCGCTGGATCTGGCCCTGCGGCTGCGCGAGAAGCACTGGCCGCAACCCGCGATCCTCGGGCTCATCTGCCCGGTGCTGGACCTGACCTCGAATTCCTCGGCCTTCCAGTGCGATCCGAGCCGGGAGCCGCTGCTGAACCCGTCGCTCATGACGCAGTTCATGGACGCCTACCTGCCGGGTGTCCCCGAGGACGAGCGCCACGCCCGGTCCCCCCTCTACCGCGACATCACCGGCCTGCCGCCCATCGTCATGCATTCGGCGGGCGACGATCTACTGGCCGGGGACGCCCGCCGCTTCGCCGCCCTGGCGGCGAAATCGGCTGCGCCCCTCCGGCACCGCGAGTACCGCAATCTCTGGCACGTCTTCCACGCCATGCCCATGCGCGTGGCACGGGAAGCCGTGACCGACCTCGCCTCCGCGCTCTCCGACCGCCTCTACGGCCACCACGTCGGACATCGGGCAGGCCGCTGATCCGATAGCGCCACCGGGACCGCCCGGCCGGTGAACTCCCGATCATGGCCCGCCGCCTTACCTTCGCGGCCCCGTCGGCCCACCGTCACGGTGATGGGCCGGGAGTCACATGCGCATCGAACTCACCGGCGTGCGATGTGCTCATCCAACTCGAGTGCGATGAACGCGCCGATCATGGCCCGCCAGACCGCTTCTGCCACGGCGGGCTCCAGCCCTGCGGCGGCGGCGCGCTCGCGTGCCAGCGAGACGACCCGCTCAACACGTTCAGGCGCGCGCACGGCCTGCTCGTCGGCCTTGAAAGTGGCGGCCGCGCGCACCAACTGCTGTCGCTCGGCCAGCAGCCGGATCAGGTCACCGTCGAGAACGTCGATGCGCGTGCGGACTTCGGCCAGCGACCGTGGAGCGGACATGAGCAGGCAGCCTATCGAACGCCCCGGAGCAGTGCTGCCGACCGCGCACGTGATCGGCCGGGTTCGGGGCCGGACTGCGCCGCCTCACTACGGTCACAGGCTGGCGGCGTCCGACTGCCCGGTTCGGCGGCCCTGCGGATCAGACGAAGGCGCGGCTGACGACCGGCACGACGAACTCCTCCAGCATGGCGCGCTCCTCGGCGTCGTCGCGGCCGGGGGCGGCGAGGAAGGAGACGATGATACGGGTCAGCCAGCGGGCCAGCCGGCTGCGTTCGGGATCGGTGAGGGCGGTGGGCGTGAACAGGCCCGCCGCAATGGATTCGATGACGTCGGAGTCCTGGCTGATGCGCCCGGCCGCGCCGGATTCACCGGGGCGGAACCAGGCGATGAGCATGGGGTCGGCCCGGACCGCGTGGATCGCGCCGAGCATGGCGGTGACCACCTTCTCGCCCGGATCCTCGATCGTGGCGACCTGCTCGAACACACCCCCGGCAATGCGGCGGGTGGCGCGGTGCACGAAGGCCAGGCGGACGGCCTGCCGGTTCTCGAAGTACCGGTAGAGGGTCGCGCGGGAGCATCCGGCCGCCTTGGCGATATCGCCCATGCCGACCGCGGTGACGCCCCGCTCGGCGAACAGGCGCGCGGCGGCATCGAGGATGCGCTCGGCGGCCAGGTCGGCGCGGTCGTCGGCCAGCCAGTCTCGGCTCATGGATGTCCCTTCGCTGCTCGCGGGCCCGGCGGCAGGGCAGCCGCCACCGGACCCACTCGTTCACACTCTGCCCGCGCGGTACGCGGACGGTGCGACCGGGCCGACCTGGCGCGGTGGCCGGCCCGGAGTCGGTCAGGCCGTCGCCCGGAACGGGACGGAGATCGGCCAGCGCACGTAGTTGCCGTGCGCCCACTGCACGGTATCGAGATCGACGGTGAAGTCGGGGCAGCGGGCCAGCAGTTCCTCCAGAGCGACCCGTGCCACCATGCGGGCGGCGGCCGCGCCGAGGCAGTGGTGGTGGCCGTGGCTGAAGGTCATGATGCGCTTGGGATTGCGGCGCACGTCGAGTTCGGCGGCGGTGGGCCCGAATTCGCGTTCGTCGCGGTTCGCCGACCCGTAGAGCAGCAGCACGCGGCGGCCCGCGGGGATGGTGACGCCGTGCAGCTCCACATCGCGGGTGGCGGTCCGAGCCAGGCCCTGGACCGGGGAGGTCATGCGGAGGAATTCCTCGACGGCGTCGGGGATGAGCGCCGGATTCTCCACCAGCAGGCGGCGCTGGTCGGGGAAGGCGGTGAGCAGTTGCACCGCGCCGCCGAGGTTTCCGGTGGTGGTGTCATTGCCGCCGGTGATCATGGTGAAGGCGAAGCCGAGCATGGCCAGCAGGCCCTCGTTGTCGCCGTCCGCGCCGAGCCCGGAGGCCAGCAGGTGCGAGATGGTGTCGTCGCCGGGTTCCTTACGCCGCCGGTCGATGAGTTCGCTGAAGTAGCCGACCATTTCACCGACCGCGGTAAAGGCGTTCTGGTCGCCCGCCGCCAGGCCCGCACCCTCGACCGCGCCGCCGACGATGTTCTCGGTCCACACGTCGAACTTGCCCCGATCCTGTTCCGGCACACCGAGGTAGTGCGCCACCACCATGGTGGGCAGGGGCTTGAACAGGTCCTTGACGATATCGCCGGAGCCCGCGGCTCGCAGCCCCTCGATGCGCTCGATGACGAAGGCGCGCACCTCGGGTTCGACCGAATTGACCTGCCGGGGTGTGAATCCCGGTGATACCCGGCGGCGGAAGTCGGTGTGGTCGGGCGGGTCCATGAAGACGAACGGCTTGGCGGCGCCGAATCCGGCGGCCAGCAGGTCGACGTAGTCGACGGTCAGGCCGGAGGCCGAGGAGAAGGTCTCGGGGTCGCGTGCGGCCGCGTACACGTCCGCGTGCCGGGACAGGACGTAGAAGTCGTCGGATTCGCGGCCCTCCGGGACGGCCCGGTGGACCGGATCGTGGTCGCGCAGCTGGGAATACATGGGATACGGGTCGCGCCAGGTTTCGCCGGAGCGCAGTTCGAATCGCACCGCATGAGACGCCGTTGAACTCATGAACCGACGGTAAGACAAAACTCACGATATGTCTAGAACCTGTTGCATAGCCGCCCCGGTGTACCAGGCAGCCGGGATCAGAGCACCCGGAAGCGCACGGGATGAGCCAGCGGCCGGCCCGCGTCATCCAGATGATGCAGCAGGTAGGAGCCCGTGGGCAGCGGACCCGACCGCAGGGCCGCGTCGGCCGGGACCGCGCCGACCTGACGCAGGCCCGCTACCGGCGCGACCGCCGCATCGGCAGCGCCCGGCTGGACGCTGACCGGCAGTACCACCTGATCCCGCGTCACCCCGTTCCCCAGCGTGAGGGTGCGCAGCGCGGGCGTGGCGGGCACCGCGGCGGCCAGGCCACCAGGATCGGCGTAGACGGCGAGGCGATGCCCGGCCACCGCGCCCGCGAGGCCGTAGGTGACGACCAGGTCCCGGCCGGGCTCGTAGAGGGACCGGTCGAGCAGCAGCCGGTCGAAGGGCGCCGCGTCGTCGGCGGTCCTTCCGGCGGCGCCGGTTTCCACGAATCCGCGTGCCCGGCACCAGAATCCGGCATCGGCGGCGGCGGTCACCGAGAAGTCGTACCAGCCCGCGCCCTCGGCGTCGGCGTCACAGGACATCTCGCGCCGTTCGGTCCCGCCCGCCGCGATCTCGATCGTCCAGGGCCCGTCGTGACGGTAGGCATTGGAGACCACCGCGGCCGAAACCCGTTGCGTCCCGTCGTTTTCGAATACCCAGGAGAGCTTGCGCCTGCCGGAGGTGGCCGCGGTGGCGGTGATCCGCAGCGCGCCGCACGGACCGGTGAGATCGCCCGCGAAGCGGCGCTGGAAGCCGTCGGGGCCGTACACCGAATAGTCGTAGCGACCGTTCACCGCCGGAAAGTCCTGTGCGACAGCGCCGCCGCCGGGGATATCGAACCGGGCCGGCGTGAAGTCCGCGGCGAAGGCGTTCGGATGCACCCGGCAGTGCACAGTGCCGGTGCCGCCGTTGTCGATGGTGAGGGTGATCCCGCCCTGCCCGTTGGGCGCGCACCGGGCCTGCATCCGGTACGGCAGCGGTACCCGTACCTTGCTGCCGCTCTGCTGCTTCGGCAGGCGCTGCACGAACGGAAGCGGTTGCGCGACACCGGACATCGTCTGCTCGGCGCGCGGGGCGGCGCTGGGCAGGATGAGGGTGCGGCGCGCGCCGAAGTCGAACAGCGAGGACAGGTCGCCGCACACCTCCCGCCGCCACGGACTGATATTCGGTTCGGCGACGCCGGTGACCCGCTCCAGGAACCTCAGCACCGAGGTGTGGTCGAACAATTCGGAGCAGACGGCCTGTTTGCTCCACGGCGACACGATGATCGCGGGTGTCCGCGCGCCCAGGCCGGCATTGTGGCGGCCGAAGTACTCACCGGCCGCGCCCTCCGGCGGCGCCGGTGGCGGGATGTGGTCGAAGTACCCGTCGTTCTCGTCGTAATTGAGAATGAATACCGTCTTGTTCCAGACGTCCGGGTGTTCGGCGAGCGCCTCCAGCACCCCGCGCACCATGGCCTGCCCATTGCGCGGGCCCATGACCGGATGCTCGCAGTCGACGTAGGGCGCGACGATCCAGGACACCGTGGGCAACCGTCCGGTCGCCACGTCGGTGCGGAAGGATTCCACGAGCGTACCGGTACGCGCCCGCAGCAGCCCCTGCTCCACCAGCGCCCGCTGCCCCGCCGACAGCTCGTCCAGGCCCCGCTTCAGGTCGGCGGCGTAGGCGGGTTCCAGGCTCGGATCCCGTTGCAGGTCCGTGTAATAACGGAAGAAGTTCTCGAAGGCGACCCCGCGCCCGCCATTGGTGTACTTCAGCGCCGCCCGCGCGGCCTCACGGAAGGGCAGGAAGAACTCGAGCGCATTGTCGGTGTAGTTGTCCCATTCCTGGTAGACGCGCCAGCCGATGCCGCGCTCCTGGAGTCGTTCGGCGTAGGTGGTCCAGGGCAGGCCGAAGATGATGTCGTTGACGTAGCGTCCGGCGTCGGGGCCGAGCAGCGCGTCGTAGAGGAACAGATTGCCGGTCCGCGGCGCGACCAGCCCGGCCAGCGATTCGGCGACCGAGTGCGGGAGGGCGCTGGTCAGTCCGTGCACCATCCCCAGTACGGCGTCCACGATCCCGGCGACCGGCAGGCTGCGCATCCAGCGCAGTTTCAGATCATCGGCGTACAGCGAGACCTGCAGGGATTCCGCGAAATTGTCCACGGCCAGCGGGTTTTCCACGGTGCCGGTGAACAGGTACATGCGATTGGGGTCGGTGGGCCCGTTCACCGAGCAGTGGTAGCCGTCGCACAGGGTGAACGCCTCGGCCAGCTGGTAGTAGAAGCCCAGGCTGTCACGGTCGTAGCCGACCATCGTGCCCTCGCCCTTGGCGGGGATCCAGCCGTCGTGCCGGCCGAAGGCGAAAGCGTCATGGCCGGTGCGGGTTCCGTGATCGGTGCCGTCGATGTTCTGCAGCGTGGTGGGGTACGGCAACACCACCCGGCCGCCGTCGGGCTGGTGGAAAACCGAGCGTCCGGTGGACAGTTGTAGCGCATTGAGATCGGCGTAGCCACGCACGCCGGCCATGGCGCCGTAGTAGTGGTCGAAGGAGCGGTTCTCCTGCATGAGGATGACCACGTGTTCGATCCGGTCCCAGCCGCCGGGCGGGGCCGGTTCGGCCCAGGCCTGCACCAGGCTCGGCGGGAGCATCGACATGGCTCCGGCCGCACCACCCAGCTGCGCGGCGTGCTTCAGAAAACGCCTCCGATCCATGGCAACCCCTGTGAGCATAGGAACGGCTACCGTTGAGGATCGCCGACCGAGCTTGGGGGTTCGTGGCGGTGAGGGGGATCAGTAATGAAGGGTCAGTTAATCATTGGCTCCGGACGTCGCGGATCTGTCATGTGGCATTCACTGCTGTTCAGCCGGCGTTGTCCTCGTCGCGAACCAGCAGGAAGACCAGTTCGGTATCGCCGATGCGCAACACCGCTCCATCGGACAATAATCCGCTGTCGGCAACCCGTGCGCCATCGACATAGACGCCGTTGGAGGAGTGCAGGTCCTTGATCACCCAGGTGTGCCCGTTGTCGATGAGCAGCGCGTGGTGGCGGCTGACCCGGCCGTCGGGGAGCGCGATGTCATTGTCGGACAGGCGGCCGATGCGGGTCGTGGAGCCGATCACCGGGAAGACGTTCCCGGAACGGTCGCGCAGCAGCGCCTGCGGCTCGTGCCGGCTGCGGTCCACGATGGTGGTGGCGCGGGTGGCCGAGGCCGCCGGGACCGCCGGCACACTGAGCTGATCCTGGCGCAGGATGCGCGATTCCAGCTCCCGGATGCGATGCCCCGGATCGATGCCGAGTTCCTCGGCGAGGATGCCGCGCAGCCGGCGGGCCGCCTCGAGCGCGTCGGACTGCCTGCCGGTCAGGTAGAGCGCGGTGATCAGCTGCTCCCAGAGCGACTCCCGCAGGGGATGATCGCGCACCAGCAGGGCCAATTCGGAGACCACGCCCTCGGCGCGGCCCTGAGCGATATCGGCCTCGGCGCGGGCCTCGATGACGCCGATGCGCTCGTCGTCGAGGGCGACGGCGTAGGCGTCGGCGAAGCCGAGTCCGCGCAGATCGGACAGGACCGGTCCGCGCCACTGGGCGAGCGCGTCGCAGAGGGCGTCGGAGGCGGCGGCGAACCGTCCGGCGGCGAGGGCGCGCAGGCCGTTCTCGCGGCGGGCACGGAAGCGGAAGACATCGCAGGCGGGGTCCGCGAGCACGATGCGATAGCCGGTGCCCATGTGCTGCAGCATGTTCCGGGCGTCGATGCCGCCGTCGCGCAGGGGCTTGCGCAGATTGGAGATGATGGCGTGCAGGCTGACGCGTACGTCGGGCGGCGGATTGTCCTCCCAGACCGCGCTGGCGAGCGCCTCGACGGATACCGGACGGTTGGCGTTGATCGCCAGGTAGGCGAGCACCGCGCGCTGTTTGGGCCCGCCCAGCGGCTGGGCCACCCCGTCGATGGTCAGCTGCACCGGGCCGAGCACCCCCACCCGCGCGCGCACCTCGCCCATCGCCGACCTCCCACCCGGCCCCAGCTGTCGCCCGTCACTGTAGCCATCCACGGCCGCCCCTCGCATCCGCCGAATTCCTCTCACCGAACTGGTCGGTCCCCGACCCGAATTCGTTCCACCTGAGCGCGAATACCACGGGCATGCACCGGTACCCGCACCAGTACATGCCCGTGGATGCTGTCCCCGGTCAGGGGTTGAGGTTGTAGACCTCCACGCCGCCCATCATGGTGACCGGGTAGTTCGCCTTCACCCAGGCGGTGATCTGGGCGGAGGTGGACTGATCCGACTCCGCATTGCCCGGGCCGGACTGCGGCGCGTTGCCGCCCTGGCCCGACTGGGGGTCGGCACCGCCCGGCTGGGTATCGCGGCCCGCGCCGGAGTGGTTGTGGCCGGACGGGGGGTTGCTCGGCTGACCGGCATTCGGCTGGCCATCCCGAGAGTTGTTGTCCTGTCCGGATTCCTCGCGCTGACGCACCAGCAGGTAGCCGATCTGGTGGTCGGCGACGTACTGCTGGAACTGGGCCAGCGTCGGTGAATCGTCGCGACCGCTGAAGCCACCGACCGCGAGCAGCGCCTTGCCCGTGCTCAATTCGAGCGAGCTGACGTCCTGAGCGCCGATAGCGGCTGCGGCCCAACGGGTGACACTGCCCGCGATGAGGCCGGCGATCTGCGGGTCGGCCACGCCGCCGCGCTGGCCGGCGCCGCCACCGTGTTCGCTGCGGGGCGGACCGGCGGTCGGGCTGCCGCCATTGTGCACCTGGGCGACGGTCTCGAGGGTGTAGACGGTGGGAGCGAGCAGACCGGCGAACAGGGCGAAGACGCCGATGGCGAGCGCGAAGCGCGGCAGCTTCGGGGCGACCAGCAGCACGGCCGCGGCGACCACCGACAGCGCCACCAGCGTCCAGCGCAGCCACGGCAGCCATTCGGGGGTGCGGTGCAGCAGCGCGAACGACCACCCGCCGGTGGCGAGCGACATGACCGCGAGGGTGCCGCGGGCCGCGAGATGCGTACGGCGCTGCCACAATTGGGTCGCGCCGATGCCGATCAACGCGGCCATCGCTGGCACCAGTTCCATGGCGTAGTACGAGTGGAAGCTGCGGCTCATGTAGCTGAGCACGGCCGCGGTGACCAGCAGCCAGCCACCCCACAGCAGCAGGCCGGCGCGCACGCGATCGGTGCGCGGCAGCCGGCGGGTCAGCCACAGTCCGGCGATCAAGGCGATCAGCGCGGCGGGCAGCAGCCACGAGAATTCGGTGGCGAGTTCACCGCTGAACAGGCGGGTGAGGCCGGGCTGCGAACCGAAACCGCCGAAGCCGCCGTGCATCTGGGACGGGTCGGCATGCTGAGCTGGATCCGGTGTGGGCATCGGGGGTGACGTGGGCCGGTGGCCGCCGCCGTTCTTGTTCCCCAGCACCCGGCCGAGGCCGTTGTAGTCGACGGCCAGTTCCCAGAGGCTGTTGCTGGTGGAACCGCCGATGTAGGGCCGGGATCCGGCGGGCCACAGTTCGACCAGCGCCGCATACCAGCCCGCGGACAGCACCACGGCCACGCCCGCGGACGCCAATTGCGTGATGCGCGTGCGCCATCCGCCCGCACCGGCCACCAGCACCACCAGCGCGAGGCCGGGCAGCACCAGGAAGGCCTGCATCATCTTGGCGAGGAAGCCGAGCCCCATGAGCACGCCCGCGCCGACCAGCCAGCCGGTGCTGCCGGACCAGAAGCGTTCGCCGCGGGCGTCGATGGCCCGCACCGTGCAGTACGCGGCGGCCACCAGCAGCAGGAGCATGAGGGCGTCGGGGTTGTTGAAGCGGAACATCATGGCCGCCACCGGGGTCACCGCGAGCGCCGCGCCGGCGATGAGGCCGGCGGCAGGTCCGGCCCAGCGCCGCACCGCGGCGATGAGCAGCGCCACCGCGGCCACGCCCATGAGGGCCTGCGGCGCGAACATGGACCAGGAGTTGAAGCCGAAGATGCGGCCGGACAGGCCCATCACCCACATGGCGGCGGGCGGCTTGTCGACGGTGATGGAGTTCTGCGGGTCCAGGGACGCGAACAGCAGGGCCTTCCAGCTCTGGGTGCCGGACTGCACGGCGGCGGCGTAATAGCCGTTGCCCCAGCCCGCGCCGCCGAGGCCCCACAGGTAGACGACGGCCGTGGCGATCAGCAGCGCCAGGGTGGCCGGTCGCTCCCAGCGCGGCTGCCCGGGCGGGGTGAGCAGCGTCGCCCACCGCGACGCGCGCCTGCCCTCCGACAAGGCTGCGTTGTCCTCCCCGGTGGAGGCGTCGCCGCCTCCGGAGGAGGCCGCATCGCTCGCGACGCTGGTGATGGTCGACATGCCACACCCGCCTTCCTGTGTTCCCAGATTCCGATTGACCTCGCGGAGCCTAGGCGGCGGGTTTCGAACCGAGCTTCAGGTCGGCTGGGAGTTCCCTGTGAGAGACCGCGAGGGCCCTTCTACCTGGGCCAACAGCAGGAAGGGCATCCATCCGGATGCCCTTCCGCGTGTCGTCCGGCGCTGCGGACCGCGTTGTTCGGTTGTCCTGCTCCGGGGACATCGGCAGTCGCCCATGGCTTCTCCGATCCGGGCGGGTGTGGTCAGACGGTGGGCAGGGTGAAGGCGGCGGTGCGGACCTTGCCGACGTGCTTGAAATCGAGGAACAGCCGGTAGGTGCCGCGGCCGGGAACGGCGGTGTGGAAGGTGATGCCGGGGCCGGGCGCGGTGACGCCGTCGCCGGGCTCACCGTTCGGGTGCACATGGACGTAGGCCAGATCGCCGGCGCGCAGGATCACCAGATGGCCGTAGGCCGCCAGGTAGGGCTGCAGATCGGTGACGGCCGCGCCGTCCTTGCGCACGGTGAGGGTGAGCAGGCGGCCCTCGCCGGGAACCAGATCGCCGTCCAGGGTGACCTCGTAGCCGTCGACGGTGATGGTGCGCTGCGGTTCCGGCGCGGTGCCGGGCCGGTAGTCGCCCGCGATGGCGAAATCGGCTCCCAGCGTGATGGTCTTGCCGAGGGCGCGCGGCGCGATATCGGTGAAGGCGCGGTAGGCGCCCGCCTCGGGCAGGTTCAGCCGGACGGTCCAGGTGCCGTCGGCCTGCCGCTCCGGGTGCACGTGCCAGAAGCCGGTCAGCTCGCGCTGCACGACGATCAGGTGCAGTTCCTTGTCGTGGATGGCGTCGAAGTCGTTGACGGGCATGCCGTCCGGGCCCAGGATGCGGAACCGGAACTCGATTTCGCCTGCGGTTACGACCTTTTCGGCGAGGTCGAGGGTGTAACCGTCCTGGGTGATCTGGAGTCCGCCCGGCAGGCCGCCGTGGGTGTGGCCACCGCGCGCCTCGTGGGCCGCGTGATCGCCGTGCCCGGCGTGGGCCGCGTGATCGGCATGGTGAGCGTGAGCAGTGTGGTCGACCGGGGCCGCGTGGTGAGCATGCGCGGCGTGATCGCCGTGAGCCGCGTGGTCGTGGTGTCCGGTGTGCGCCTGGGTGGTCATTTCTCTTCCCTCTCAACTGCTTCGATGCCTTACAAAAGATCAAATTAATACCCCCAGGGGGTATGCGCAAGACGTGCTGTTGTGAACCGGATCACCACCGAATCGGCGCGGGTTCGGATCACCGTGACGGCAACCGTGGCCGGACGAGGACGGTTCGACAATCGTCCAACCCATGGCGAGCGAGAGCGAGTACCGAACGGGCCTGTTCGCGTTGGGAATCGAACTCGACGGGGAGGGTCACCACCCCGCCGCGTGGCATCGAGCCGGACACGAACCAGACCGTCTATTGCATCCACAGACCGTGCGCACCCGGGCCCAGGCGGCGGAGAACGCGGGCTTCACCTTCGCAACATTCGACGATGCCCTGAACCCCGGCCCCGGTCCGGGCGGGCGGCTCGATGCCACCACCCGCGCGGCCTTCGTCGCGGCCACCACCAGCACCCTCGGCCTGGTCCCGGTGTCGGCGGCGACCTACGCGGAGCCGTTCCACCTGTCGTCGCAGCTGGCCTCGCTGGACTATGCCGCGCGCGGCCGAGCCGGCTGGCTGGCCGTCGACGAGCCGGGTGCGGCCCGGGCCTGGGGAGCCACCGCCCGCGAGACCCCCGCCGAGATCCGGCGCGAGCGCGTCGATGCCGTCGAAGTCGCACGGCGACTGTGGGATTCGTGGGAGGACGACGCGGTCGTCCGCGACTACGCGGCCGGGAAGTTCCTGGACCGCGACAAGCTGCACTACATCGATTTCATGGGCGAGACCTTCTCGGTGAAGGGCCCGGCCATCGTGCCCCGGCCGCCACAGGGACAGGTCGTCGTATTCGGTTACGGCACAGCGGGAACCGAGGGCATCGATGTGGCACTGGTGAGCGGGACCACGCTGCCCGGGATTCACGAGGCGATCGAGAACGCCCGAGCGGAAGGGGTTTCGCGCGTACTCGTGGATATCGAGGTCACCCTGGACACGCCGACCGCGACCGCCGCGGAACGCCGCACGGATCTGGACAGTCACGGCGACCCCGGATCCACTGGGCGACTGTCCTTTTCGGGCTCGCACGCCGAGCTGACCGCCCGGCTCACCGAGCTGGCCCCGATCGCCGACGGCGTCCGCCTCCATCCGGCCGTCATCGACGAGGACCTTCCCGTCCTCGCCCGCTACGTCCTCCCCGCCCTGCTGCGCGCGGGTCTCGCTCATCGCCCGGTCCCCGGTTCGACGCTGCGCGCGAATCTGGGCCTGGCCCGCCCCGCCAACCGCTACGTCAAGGAGCTCGCCCGATGACCGAGGTCCCCTTCCCCGACGCCCAGGTGCATTTCGGGGTCTTCTTCCAGGGCGTCAATCACCACACCATCTGGGCGGATCCGAGCAGCGGTTCGCAGATCGACTTCGAGACCTTCCGCCGGGTCGCCACCACCGCCGAGCGCGGCCTGTTCGACGCCTTCTTCCTGGGTGAGGGCCTGCGCCTGCGCGAACAGGACGGGCAGCTGCTGGACACCGATATCGCCGGACGGCCCGACGCCATCACGCAATTGGCGGCGCTGGCGGGAATCACCACGCGAATCGGCCTGGTGGCCACGCAGAATGCCACCTACAACGAGCCCGCCGATCTGGCGCGCCGGCTGGCGAGCCTGGATGTGCTGTCGGGCGGGCGCGCGGGGTGGAATGTGGTGACCACCGACAATGCCTGGACCGGTGAGAATTTCCGGCGCGGCGGATTCCTGGATCACACCCGGCGCTACGAGCGCGCCGCCGAATTCCTGAGCCTGGCACGGGAGATCTGGGATGCCTGGTCCGGCGATGCCATTGCCGCGACCCGCGAGCAAGAGAGCTGGCTGCAGCCCGGTGCGGTGCGCGTGATCGAACGCGACAGCGCGCAATTCAAGGTCGCGATCACCCCGACGGTGCCGCGGAGTCCGCAAGGTCATCCGGTGATCTTCCAGGCGGGCGTCTCCCCCGCCGGTCGCGATTTCGCGGCCGCGCAGGCGGAGGTCATCTTCTCCCCCTTCGGCACTGACTTCGATCCGGCCCTGGAATTCGCGAACGATATTCGTGCCCGGCTCGTCGCGGCGGGGCGGCCCGCCGACGATATCCGGATTCTGCCCGGCACCCAGATCGTGCTGGCCGAGACCGCCGCCGAGGTAGAGGAGAAGCGGCGCTGGGTGCTGGAGCAGCAGATCACCGGCGCGACGGCGCTCTCGCTGGCGGGGCAGGTATGGGGACGGGATCTGTCGCACCTGGATCCGGACGGCCCGCTGCCCGCGGAAGATCCGGCGCCGTCGGTGATTTCGTCCACCCGCGGCGCGCAGCGGGACGGGCAGGACCGCGGGGCGATCGTGGCGCAGTGGCGGGCGCTGGCCGAGTCGAAGGGGCTGACGCTGCGGCAGGTGGCCGTCGAGACCACGGCCCGTTTCGGTTTCGCGGGCACGCCGGGGCAGGTCGCCGATGAGCTCACCCGCTGGGTGCGGCACGGCGCGAGCCACGGCTTCAACATCACCCCGTGGCGGGTTCCGGCCGGTCTGGACGAGATCGTGGACCTGCTGATCCCCGAACTCCAGGAACGCGGTTCGTATCGGACCGCCTACACCGGCGTCACCCTGCGCGAACACCTGGGCCTGCGCCCGCCCCTCACCCGGCGCTGACGCCCGCTCCCCACTCCTCGCGAAAGTACGCCGGAAAGCGGTGTCATACCGCGAGGTCCGGGCGGCGGCCGCGTTCAATGAGGGCCGTGGTCGAGACACTCGAGACTCCGAAGAGGCATCCGCTGGCCGTCGACCGGCGGCTGCGCCGGGATCAGCGCGGGGACGCCTACCGGCTGACCGCGCTGGGCGGGCTGGCGGCGCTGTCGCTGGACGCCCTGTCGAGCGTGGCCTATGGCCCGGAAGCCATTGTGCTGGCGCTGATTCCGGCCGGGGTCGAGGCGGTGTCGTGGACGCTGCCGGTGTCGCTGGCCATCACGGCGCTGCTGCTCGTGCTGGTGCTGTCGTATCGGCAGGTCATCGCGGTGCACCCGGATGGCGGCGGCGCGTACGCGGTGGCCAAGAAGGATCTCGGGCGCGGGGCCGCGCTGCTGGCGGCGGCCAGCCTGGTCGTCGACTACGTGCTGACCGTGGCGGTCAGCCTGGCGGCGGGCGCGGCCAGCTTGGCCAGCGCCTTCCCCGCCCTGGCCCATCATCTGCTGCTGGTGACGCTGCTCGGGCTGGTGATGCTGACGGTGCTGAACCTGATCGGCATCGCGGAATCGGCCAAGGTGCTGATGGGGCCGACCATCGTGTTCATACTGGCCGTCTTCGCGGTGATCGCCGGCGGCTTCCTGCACCACGATCCCGTCGCGCTCATCGGCACCGACCTGGGTCCGGTGGAACCGGTCGAGTCGGTGGGAATCGTGTTGCTGCTCAAGGCGTTCTCGGCCGGCTGCTCGGCGCTGACCGGTGTCGAGGCCATCGCCAACGCGGTGCCCGCCTTCCGCACACCCGCGGTGAAACGCGCCCAGCACACCGAGATGGCGCTGGGCGCGCTGCTGGGGACCATGCTGATCGGGCTGTCGATGCTCATCCGGCAGTACCACATGGTGCCGCGCGGGGACGTGACGATTCTGGCGCAGCTCTCGGCGGCCGCGTTCGGCACCGGCTGGATGTTCTATCTGACCAATATCGCGGTGACCGTGGTGCTGGTGCTGGCCGCCAACACCAGTTTCGGCGGGCTGCCGGTGCTGCTGTCGCTGCTGGCCAAGGACCACCGGGTGGCGCACGCCTTCGCCATGCGGTCGGAGCGGCCGGTGTTCCGGTACGGCGTGGCCGCGCTGGCGATCCTGGCGGCGATCGTGCTGTTCATCGTGAAGGCGGACACGCATCGGCTGCTGCCGGTGTTCGCGATCGGCGTGTTCATCGGATTCACCATCAGCCAGATCGGTCTGGTGCGGCACTGGCGGGAGGTGCGCGGACCGGGCTGGCTGCCGCGCGCGCTGCTCAATGGTTTCGGCGCGGTGCTCACCGCTGTCGCCGGGGTGGTGCTGATGCTGGAGAAGTTCCGTGAGGGCGCGTGGCTGCTCTTGATCATCATCCCCGCCCTGGTGCTGCTGTTCGCGCGCACCGAGAACTACTACGCGCAGGTCGCGAAGATGCTGGGGCTGGGCCGGATTCCGCCCGCGCCGGCACCCGGCACGAAGACCAGCCTCATCGTGGTGCCGGTGGTGGCCGTCAGCGCGCTCACCGAGCAGGCCCTGACCACCGCGCTGCGACTGGACGGCGAGGTGGTGGCGGTGGCCGTGGCCATCGAACCTGACTCGGCGAAACATCTTGGGGCGCAATGGAAGAAGTGGAATCCGGGCGTGCCGCTCATGGTGCTGCCCGCTCCGAACCGCAGCCTGGTGGCCACGCTGGTCGGGTACGTGCGCAAGCAGACGACCAAGGGCCACCAGGTGACGGTGCTGCTCACGCAGGTCGAGACGCGCCGCTGGTGGCATCGGCTGCTGCACAATCCGCGCGGGCCGGTGCTCACCGCCGCGCTGCGCGCCCGCACCGATGCCGTGGTGGCGACCCTGGCCGTGCGGGTGGATTGATCAGTGGTGGCGACAGCGAGCGCGCGCGACACGCCCGTGACAGTGGTGTGGCCCGAGGGCGCCGTCAGCCTCCCGGTCACCAGGCGGTGGTCGAGACCAGCCAATCGACCATGATCCGGGTCGCCTCCGGCAATTTGGTGATCGCGCAGTGCCCCGTGTCCGGGAGCAGATGCACCTCGATGTCACGGCGGTCCTCGAAGACCAGGGTGTCGGCGGCCGGGATGTGCACGTCGTCCGCGCCGTTGAGCACGAGCATGGGCGCGTTCCAGTCGCGATCCAGCCACTGCCGCAGCGTGAACGGGGACATGCGCTGCGCGAGTTCGGCATCGGTGGGCTCGGTGTCGAAACCCAATGCATTGCCGATGATTCCGCGCATGCCGTAGGCCCAGGTACGGTCCGGGTCGAAGGCACGCTCGATCGGGCCGCCCAGCACGATGGCGGCGTCCACCTCGGCGGCCAGGCCGGAGCGGGCGGAGAACCAGCCGCCCATGGAGATACCCAGATGCGCGACTCGGCCATTGCCGAGGGTGCGGGCGCGGTCGATGATCGCGCGGACCACGCCGTAGCCGCCGTCGGCGGACATGGGCACGGGCGTCTCGCCGGTGCCCGGAATGTCGAAGGCCAGCACGCGCATTCCGGTACGCAGGGCCAGGTCGGCGAACAGCGAGTGCAGGTCGATCTTCCAGGAGTCGACGCCGCCGGAGGCGAGCAGAACGGGGTCGGCGGCCGACCAGCCGGGCGGGGTCAGCAGGTGCACCGGGACATCGATCCGCACGCCGCGATACGGAGCCTCGACGGTCAGCCTGGTGAAGTCGAGGCCGAAATCCGGTGCGGCGAGCAGGTATTGATCAGCCTGCTCGGATAGCGCCGCACGCTTGGACTCGTCGGCCAGGGTGGGGAACTTGGCCCAGCCGTAGGCCAGCGCCGCGAGCCGGTGCTGTCCGGTGGCCGCGTATCCCCCGGCCAGGGTGGACCATTCGTGCACCCAGCCGCCCGGGCCGTCCAGCCACATGTCCGTGATGGCCGCCCGCGTGGTGTCGACGTCGGCCTGCGGCAAGCCGGTACCCACCATCTGCGGGTATCGCTCGACGAAAAGGTCCCGCGGGTCGATCTGCCACTGGAACGCCATTCGATCCTCCTACCACTAACGCAAAGATGATTGCGTTTAGGAACGGTAAGCTTCGACGGGACCTAACGCAAGACTCCTTGCGTTAATATTGCCGGGTGACCGATTCGGAAGTTCGCCGCCGGACAGGCGGCCGCTCCGCGCGCGTCCGGCAGGCCGTGCTGGACGCGACCTTGGAAGTGCTGGCCGACAATGGATTCGACCAGCTGAGCATCGGCGCGGTCGCCACCCGGGCGGGCGTGCACGAGAGCTCGATCTACCGGCGCTGGAAGACCCGCGAACGGCTGATCTTCGACGCGATGCTGGAGCACAGCGCGGAGAACCTGCCCGTACCGGACACCGGATCACTGCGCACGGACCTGATCGCATTCAACCGATCCATGGTGGCGATCGTCGATTCGCCACTCGGCACGATGCTGGGGCGGGCCATGGCGAGTGCGAGCGACAACCCGGAACTCGCGGAATCCCGCGCGGAATTCTGGCGGGTTCGCCTGGACGGCGCATGCGCGATGCTCGATCGCGCTGTCGAACGAGGTGAGCTGAAGACGGCTCCGGACCCCTGGCTGGTGCTCGAAATACTGACGGCGCCAATTCATTTCCGCAAACTGCTCACCCGGGAGCCGCTGTCCGGCGACTACGCCGAGCGGGTCGTCGACCTCGTGCTGACCGGGCTGATTTCGGCGGGCGAAAGGACATCGGAATGATCGTGGTGATGGGAGCGTCCGGGGAGACCGGCGGCGCTGCGCTACAAGGACTCCGAGAACTCGGGGTGCGGTGCCGGGCGCTGAGCCGGGACCCCGCCCGATTGCGAGATCGGCTCGGCGAGGTGCGCGGCGTGGAGTTCGCGGCCGCCGATGCCGCCGACCCGGAATCGCTGCGCGCGGGGTTCGACGGAGCATCGCAGCTGTTCCTCACAATGGTGAACGGCCCGCGGCAGGTCGAGTTCGAGACGCGTGCCATCGACCTGGCGGTGAGCAGCGGTGTGGAACACATCGTGAAGTTGTCCGCGCCCGCCGCCGAACCGGACTCCCCCGTCGCGATCTCGCGCTGGCACTGGGCCATCGAGGAGCATCTGCGCGGGTCCGGTGTCGCGCATACGATTCTGCGGCCGTACGCCTTCATGCAGAAGCTGCGGACGCTGGCCCCCGGGTTGGCGGAGGGCGTCATCGTCGGAGCGATGGGCGATACGGCCTGCAACTGGGTCGACTGCCGTGACATCGGGGATGTCGCGGCCGCCGTGCTGACCCGGCCCGAACTCCGGGGGCAGGTACACACGCTCACTGGCGCGGAGGTCTTCGGCTATCCGGAGATCTCGGCGCGGCTGTCCCGCTTGCTCGGCCGTCCGATCCGCTATGTCGATGTACCGCCGGAGGCACTGCGCGACAACCTGATTCGGCAGGCGCATCTGCCCGATTGGCTGGCCGCCCACGTGACCGAGATCCAGCTCCTGGCCCGGACCCGCCCCGAGCAGCCCACCGGCGTGGTGGCCCGGATACTGGGGCGTGCGCCGCGCACCCTGGATGACTTCCTCGCCGAAAACCTCACGTACTTCCGCCGAGCCGGCGGACCACCCCCGGGCCTTGACCTCAACGTGGGTTGAGGTACCAGGATGCCCGCATGGGCTGCTCGCAGCCCGGCCCCGCGACCCCGCCGAGTCACCGTACACCCCTCGGCGGGGCCGCGGGTGTGTTCCGCCGCCGGTCCGGGACCTGACCGGAATTCCCGTGACCCTGATCGCGGTGCCGCTCGGCCGTGGTGGACCCGCGTCGGCGTAGGGTCGATAGCGACCGCTCAGCTATCCCGCAGCCGCACCGCATGATTCACGATGGGAGAGGACTCAGCATGTCGACAGGGGAAGCCGTCATCGTCGCCGTGGACGAATCGGCCGGTTCGGCCGTCGCCTGGGCGGCCCACACCGCCGCCTTGCACCACGCGCCCCTGCACCTGCTGCGCGTCCTCGAGATCACCCCCGACCAGGGTCTGGGCCTGGGCACCACGATCACCACCGAGGACTACTCCCGGCTCGAGGAACACGGCAACTGGCTGCTGGAAACCGGCGCCGAAGAGGCCGCCAAGATCTCCCCCGGCCTCACGGTCACGACCGAATTGAGCACCGGCGCCGTGGTCCCCACCCTCCTCGAGCGCACCCGCGACGCCCGCATGGTCGTGGCCGGCGCCCGCGGCGGCGGCACCCTGCGCCGGGCCCTGCTCGGCTCGGTCAGCTCCGTCCTCGCCCGCCGCTCCCACTGCCCGTTCGTCGTGGTCCGAGACGGCGTCTCCCTGCCCCCCGATCTGCTCACCCGTCCCATCCTGGTCGGCGTCGACGGCACCAAGATCAGCGAGCCCGCCATCGCGGCGGCCCTCGACGAAGCCTCGGTCCGCGGCGTGGCCGTCATCGCCCTGCATGCCGAAGGCGCCTCCGACGACCCCGAAATGGACGCCCTAGACGACTACGTCCTCGCCGAGAGCCTGGCCGGCTGGCAGGAGCGCTACCCCAACGTCCGCATAGACCGCGAAACCTCCCACGACAGCCCCGAACGCTCCCTCCTCGAACTCTCCTCCAGCACCCAGCTTCTGGTGGTGGGCACCCGAGGCCGAGGCGGCTTCGTCAGCAAGGTCTTCGGCTCCACCAGCCAATCCCTCCTGCTCTCCGTCCAAACCCCCATCATGATCGCCCCCACCCCCTGACCCGCCCCCCAAATACCTGCTACCAGCACGACCGTACGGCTCGGTAGTCTGACCCCCACGCCCCCGTAGCCCAATTGGCAGAGGCAGCGGACTTAAAATCCGCCAAGTGACGGTTCGAGCCCGTCCGGGGGCACTACAAACCGCTGGTAAATCGCTCTCGGACACGCCTTTTAAACTGGCTTTCAAGATCGCGGCCCGCAGGTGGCCCGCAGCGAGCATCGCGCCAGCGTTCATTGCGTCGGCGACCGGGTCGAGGTCGTCGTCGAAGAGGTGCCCATACAGGTCGAGCGTCAGGGTCGCGGTCTTATGACCGAGCATTCTCTGTACGACCTTGATGTTCGCGCCGCCACTGATCGCCAGCGAGGCGGCGGTATGCCGGAGTCCGTGCGGCACAATGCCGCTCACGTCGGCCGCCTCGACCGCGTGATCGAAGGCCCAGCGAAATTCGCCGAGCGGCAGTGGGCCGCCCTTCCGACTTTCGAACACCCGCGCATCCGGATCACGATCGGCAATCAAGCTAGTCAGCTCCTTGACCAAGAACGCCGGTATCGGCACCGAGCGAGTCGTGTGGTTCTTTGTGTCGGTCTCCACCAGACCCTCACCGGTGACCGCGGTAGCCGAACGCGCTACGAAGATCCGCCGGCGGTCCAAGTCCACCGACGCGACACGCAAGGCTACCGCTTCGCCGAAGCGGATTCCGGTGTAGGCCAACGTGAACACCAGCGGACGAAACCGGCCAGCGGCCAACGCCGTTCGCATCACCTGCACATGTGTCAGGTACCGCTTTTCGGCGGGCGAGGCTGTCGGCAAGTCCACCTCCTCGGCAGGATTGACCGCAAGACGCCGCCCCTTGATCGCGAACCGCAAGACCTGGTCGAGAACCTGGTACGCCTGGATAACCCGCGACGCGGACAAGCCACGGCCCTTGAAGCGGTAGCTCCCGGACTCCAGCAGTTCCACCACCCAGGTCTGAATGTCCTCGAATTCGATGTCCCGCAGTGGCACCGAACCCCAACGTGGCAACACGATCCGATCCAACAATACTTCGAGGACTCGACCCCATCCGAATAAAGTGACCGGACAACGGCGGCGGTCGGGCTTCAGATCCGCCCGCCGCCGGCCGCTCGGAAGCCGCACTGGGATTCACCCAAAAAGCCGAACATGCACACAGCGTCCTTGCCTCGCATATCGCGCCCAGGACTGAACGCACTGTCATGCCGCATACCGCGCTGACCGAACCGGCCAACGCGGGGCATCGGAAGGTCAACGGGCAGAGCGCCGTACGACCGCAGGCAGTGCGCGCTATTGCCGAGTTGCGGATGACGGTCCAATCTCGCACGATCGGCCGTCGAATCGCAATTTTGCGCCAATTCCTCAGCCATAGTGCGCGCTTAGAACGGTTGCACTGCGATCGGTTCGCGCATGGCAGTGCACGCTCATGCCGCATACCGCGCTGACCGAACTGGCCAGCGCGGAGCATCGGAAGATCAACTGGCCGTGGCGATCCGAGGCGGGCGGCGATCCCTGGTCGGATGGTCAGCTCAGCCGTTGATACGAGATTCGTCCGCAGTCCGTCCGCAGCAGCGCCAGACGCAGCCATCGGGACTTACGACTCAGAACTTATTGGTGGGGTGCAAAGTGTCGGTTTCGGGGTCGACTCGGAACACCGGATATTCAGCGGCGATCGTGTCGAACTCAGTCAATGCGGCGTGGCGGTCGACTGGGATGTGCGGGCGAGCGCCGGGCACCGCGTCGAGGTAGCGTCGCAGGATCGCGGCGCGTTCGGGCACGGGCACCTCGACCAGGCGGACACGGCGTCGACGCCTGTGACGTAGCACGACCTCTCCTCGTGCGGCTCGGACGTTGCGCACCCAATCACAATGCTCGCCGAGCATGGAGACCAGATACCACTGGTGGTGCCAGTCGGCCATGCCCAGCGGGAAGCGCCGCACCTTCCCGGACCGACGTCCGGGGACCTCCAATGTCACCCATCGCTGGGGCTGGAGGCCCACGGCAAACACCACCGACCACAGCCGGGCGAACCAGCGCGCGGTCGCATCGCCCCGCCCACCTGTATACATGGCCCGCAACCGTGCCGCAGAATACGGCCACATAGGTCGCCTCCTCGCGATTCCGGCTTCTGTCAACCAGCACTCTGCCGGGACCTGGCGATCGAGAGATAGAGACCAAGGTCCCGCATCACTGGCGGCCCCGAAACTCGAGCACCCACGCCGACAACCGACTTAAAGCCCACCAACGGCGGAATGCCTGGTTGAAGGTGGTACGCCAATCATCCCAGCGTTGACAAAATCAGGCAAAACGGACTAGATCATAGTTCGGGACGACGAGGTCGAAGGGCGACTTCCAGACCGACCCAGCAGAGGAACGACTGCAAAACCGGGGGGCAGAACGCAACATCCGCTCTTGTCGAGGTCCGCTTATTGGGGTGGAGCGGTATTACCTATCGGCGGTCTCGCGGAAGCTCAGCCAACGAGTGCTCAGCTTGTCCCAGATTTGCTGGTACTCATCGAAGATGTCGCGAATACATTGGGAGTCCAGTTCATCTGGCGCTGTCGTGGCGACGTAAAACTCCAACTCGTCTGCAAGACGGTGAAAACGATATGACGCTTCTTCCATCACAACCCACAGTTGCCGCCAAGCGAAAAAGGGTTCCAACGCGCTCACGGCCGTCACTACTGCAACGAGAGCGAACGCTGTACCCGTCCAGGAGGGATCGAGGCGACGCAGCCCGAGAATTATTGTCGAAGCTGCAGAAAAGGCCACTATGGTCACTCGCAACGTGACGGACCGCAACCGGAAGCCACGCTTGCGGCGCCGAGTGTAGTCATTGGCGGCACTGATCTGCATGCGGACGTAGGTAGCTAGCTCCAAATGCGTTAATACTGCAACGACACTCGCGTTCAGGTGAGTGGGTGGCCGCGGCGGCGGTAGTGGGAGAGGCGGGCTTGGTGTTGTCGGCGGCGTCGCCAGC